>JASHYZ010000393.1 GCA_030042795.1 Terriglobia bacterium
CGCACGCTCGATCCGCCATTGCACGAATTTTTACCCAAACGCGAACAATTGATGGTGGAGGTGGCGGTTCTTGAGGCAACTGGCAAGAAAGGCGCCAAGCTAAACCAGGCCAAGAATATGCTGGCGATAGTTGAAGGTCTGCATGAATTCAATCCGATGCTTGGTCTGCGCGGTTGCCGACTTGGAATTCTTTATCCCGAGATCACCGAAATGCAGGTGCGCGCCATCTTTGAGGCAGCCTGCGACTGCAAGAAGCAAGGGATCGACGCCAAGCCCGAGGTCATGATTCCGCTGGTTGGCGACGTCAAGGAGCTGGCCTTGCAGAAGGAAATTGTGAACAAAGTGGCCAAAGAGGTTTTTGCCAAGAAGGAAGTCGAAGTTGACTACCTGGTTGGCACCATGATCGAATTGCCGGCGGCGGCCCTCTCTGCGGAGGAGATCGCCGGAGAGGCCGAGTTCTTTAGCTTCGGCACCAACGATCTCACCCAGACTACGTTTGGGCTTTCGCGCGACGATTGTGGCAAAATCATCACGGCGTACGTGAAGCAAAAGATTTGGCCGGCCGATCCCTTCGCCGTGCTCGACCCCAAGCGCGTGGGGCGTTTGCTGAAGATTGGTACTGCCGAGGGGCGTAAGGCGCGACCCAAACTCAAAGTGGGAATTTGCGGCGAGCACGGCGGCGACCCGGCGTCGATTGAGACTTGCGCGGGCGCTGGGCTGGACTACGTGAGCTGCTCGCCCTACCGTGTGCCCATCGCGCGGCTGGCCGCCGCGCAAGCGGCCCTGAAGCGCCAGGAGGCTGCAAGCCCCAAGGCCAAGGCGGCGTATTCGAACGCCTGATGGCAGTGGTGAGTGACAAGTGACGAGCGACGACGCAGTCGAAAGTCAAGGGTCGAAAGTCGAAAGTTAAAGATCGAGGTGCGAAAATCTTGAATCTCAGGTCTGGAATTAGGACGCGGTTGCGGTGACTGCTCGACGCTGGTAACGTTCTGCCTCTGATATGGCCTACGAATCCGTTGACCAACTCCAAAGGCTCCTCAGCGACAACGTCTTCCACTACGCCAAGGACAGCAAAAAGGCTGCCGGTCGCGCTCTTGGTACTCTTGTCGAGATCATCACATTCTACTTGCTCAAATCCTGGGGATTCGAGCACTCCGTCGCGATTGAACGGGCGTTGGCTGAATACGGGAATCCAGATATTAGCCACAATGTCGAGTACTCCCTGCATCCGATCCTGGCCGAACACAACTTGACATTGGCGCACAAGCTGCCTGTCACAGCCAGCCGCATTCTCGCGAACGCCGACGAAGGCGAACTAGAGCTGGAGATCAAAGACTTTGAAAAGACGGGCAACGTTCTGCTAACAAGCTCCGGCATCCTCAGAAACTCATGCACTGTCGCACAGAGCCCTCGCTCGACCTTGGTTTCGACCCTGGACTCCAAAGACTCCCAAGAAATTAGAATCGCTGTCGTCGAGCAATTCTTTCGACCGTATGCCATTTTTGAATGCAAGCGCGTTGGCGTTGAGGAGGGGATGCGGAAGGGGCCCCAAACGATCGAGAAAGCAAAGCAAGGCGCGTATGTCGCCAAGTCAGTGTCTTCGTTGCAGAAGCTACGCTCGCCCTCCGGAGAGCTGCGCGGGGTAATTTACGTAACAAATGATAAGGCTTATTCAAAACGTTACGATCTCCTCCTGGCCGAAGTGATCGGGTCCGATGATCCGAATCTGTTGCGCGATTTCATTCTGACTGTCGGCGTCGTCAGCAACCATGGGAACTGGTTTACGTCGGAGGATCACAACAAGGAGCTGAAGGTTTTGGCACAATCATACGATTGGCTGCTTTTTCTGACTGACCAGGGGCTCGCGGAGTTTATTACAGAATTGCTTTTGAAGCCGCAGCCGCTCTTGGAGCCAGCGAGGGATGCTTTCTTGGCGAGCTACACAGGGGACAGGTCCGGCAACCGATTCACAAAGGTACAGATGGATTATGAGGCCGATCAAGTTTTGCAGCGATATTTCAGAGACAACACGAAGCGCGTTGAGGGTTGGTTCAATATCATTGTGCCAGCGCGAGAGACGCCACGGGGATTACACTTGCAGCTTTCACGACTGAGGAGCAAGAATTGGACTAAGGTGCACGAGCTATGACTGCAGGACGCAAGATTTTTGGACAGAGCCGAGATTGGGGAACGCCAAAATGCTACGTAGACGCCGTGAAGGAGTTTTTTGGAGGCCCGGTCGATCTCGACCCCTGTTCCAACGAATACTCAATCGTGGATGCCAAAGTCGAGTACATGCTACCAGAGCATGACGGGCTGATCGAGTCTTGGAACTTCCCGACCATATACATCAACCCGCCGTATGGCGCTGACCGGGAGCACGGGACGACGATCAAGAACTGGCTGAAAAGATGCGAAGAAGCAGCTCGACTCTACGACTCCGAAATCCTAGCGTTAGTTCCAGTTGCCACGAATACAGCCCACTGGAAGCGTTACGTCTACGGGAAGGCCACTGCAATTTGCTTTCTGTACGACACCCGATTGAAGTTCTTGGTCCACGGCGAGGACGGCGGAAAGGGCGCGCCAATGTCGTGTGCGATGATCTACTGGGGCAGGCAATATAATCACTTTGCGGAAGTATTCATGCGTTTTGGAGCAGTGGTCGACATCCGCAATCTAAAGGGCGCGAGGATCGGTCATGCCCACGACAGGCATCCTACCAATCAGCTTCGACTGCTCGAATCTGCCTAGCAGGACGCCGGAGCGCCGACCGGGAGGTGGCCCAAAACCCAGCAACACGCTATTAGCCATCACTACCATTCTTGACCACCCTAAGCCCATCGTGGAAGAATGGAGCAGCGACTTTCCGGGGTGACATGAGTCAAGCAACTGAGGTGATTACGGCCACCACCATACAACCGACACCGGAGGCCCT
>JASHYZ010000394.1 GCA_030042795.1 Terriglobia bacterium
AGAAAAGCAAATGGAGAGGCCGCCGCCGAGAAGGAGCCCTGGGTGGTGTGCCGGACGGGGCCCCGGTGGCTGGTGAGTTGGCACGAACGGGTAGATACGGGTGACGGTGTGCTTGCTGTCCCGATTTTTAAACGTGAGTAATCATCAAGGAGGTATATATGACGCGTAGTCTGCTATTTAGGGCATGTCTTGCCGAGATACCGTTGCGGGTGGTCGCGGCTTGGCTCGTATTTTTGATCTTGCCGGTTTGTGCTTCGACGTCATGGGCGCAGGCGCAGAATTATAGCGTCATCTACTCATTCTGCGGAGGACCGAATGACGGCCAATTTCCCTATGGTGACCTGATTGCGGACAGTGCCGGCAATCTATACGGCACGACACGAGAGGGTGGGATGTTCGGCGGCGGGACGGTCTTCGAGATATCGGCCAACGGGACAGAGACCGTGCTTTATAGCTTCGGCGCCAAGCCGGGAGACGGACTACAGCCGGTGGCAGGACTGGTGCGGGATGGCGCCGGCAACCTTTACGGCACCACATACATAGGCGGAGTTCACGGCAACGGTACAGTGTTCGAGCTATCCCCCGACGGCACAGAAACTGTTCTGGTAAGCTTCAACGACCCTGACGGGCAATCTCCGTGGGGGAATCTGCTGCGGGATAGCGCCGGTAACCTTTACGGCACCACCGCCGAGGGCGGCACCTTGGACAATGGAACGGTATTTAAAGTATTCGCTTCCGGAAAGGAGAGCGCGCTATACAGCTTTGCAGGCGGCCCGAACGACGGGCAATATCCTTCCTCCGGCTTGATTCAGGACAGCTCTGGTAGCCTGTACGGCACGACTGCCGGCGGTGGCGTGGCGGAGCGGGGAGCAGTTTTCAGGGTAAGTAAGCCTGGGGCGGACACCTTGCTCTACAGCTTTGGCGGGCCGCCGGACGGTGAGGGCCCTGCCGCGGGGTTGCTGCGGGACGCGTCCGGTAACTTGTATGGTACCACAGTCGCGGGCGGCCTAGCCGAGGGGTGTGGCTCTCAGGGCCTCCAAGGATGCGGAACGGTTTTCAAGTTGACCCCGGCCGGAACGGAGGCTGTGCTCTATACGTTTACGGATGGAGCTGACGGAGGGGTTCCTTACTCTGGCTTGGTTATGGACTCCAAAGGGAACCTTTACGGGACGGGCAGCGAGGGCGGCTCGGGCTCATTCTGCAGCGCGGGCGGCGAGCACTTTGGTTGCGGCGTGGTCTATGAGGTCACCACCGAGGGTAAAGAGAAAGTGTTGCATACCTTTACCGAGATCCCGCCGGATGGCTCAACACCCTATGGCGGATTGCTGGTTACTTCAGGCGCTCTTTACGGTACGACCACCTACGGTGGGAACGGCGGCTGCGGAACAGTATACAAGCTCGTCCCCTGATGCCCGCCGGGAAAAAGCCAGGTAGCGCAGACGTCGCTTTCACGTCTGCGGCTTTTCTGACCCAACACCGAAATACTACCTCGCTAGGCCGGCCCGCAACGGGCCCACGCCTTGACAGGTGAGGTCTATTACTATATAGTTAAGTCATCGAAGGAGACTCTCCGCACGTGTGACGCTGTTCCCGATTCGTGGCGGGGGTAACCGCGTATGTCTTTGCGCAAACCGCCTTGTCTAACAGCCGCCTTCCTTGCCGCCCGGCGAGCCAACGCCTTGAAATCGACCGGTCCCCGTACTGACTGCGGTAAGGCGCGCGTAGCCTTTAACGCCCTGAAGCACGGCCGGAGGGCAGTCGCGTTGCAGGAAAGACTGGCCCGGGCATGCTACCGGGACGGTGAGGCGCTCTACTGCGGGATCCGGTCGCGGCTTTCGAGTACTTTTGCCAGGCCGGGCGACCAATCTGGCGACCATTCCGGTCGCCACGGGGACCGCTTGGCGAACTGGATTTGGGTGTCTCAGCGGGAGTGGCGCCACCGGGAGTCCTTACGAACAAAGCTGGAATGTGCTTTAGAATCAGGCATTGGGACAGCGAGACTCACGAAGCACACAAGGATTGTGACAAGTAGTTACTCTTATGATAACAGCGCCTCGCCGTGGCCCTGCACCAAGATCGCCGTCCACTACTATTACCGGCGCATCGGCGTCGTCTTTTACGCTCAGTGGAAGCGGTACGAGACCGGTCAGCGATGCAAGGCAGTGCTCCTGGGCTGGAGCGGTTCAAGCGAGCGTAGCGCGTCTGGGTTAGGTCCGCGGTTTTTCGTGTGCCTATTCTATAACGTAGCTGTCTAGCCTACATCTTGTGGACCCTCGCCTCCGCGGGGGGGTGACACTGGGACTGAGAGGTTCTACTCCAACGCCGTCATTTCCGCGAACGCGGGAATCCCTGGGTTCCAACACCCGCTGGGTGGGACCGTGCGGCAGGAAGGATGAGGGCGCTGACTTGCTCGACCGGGCGGGGTTGTGAAACGCGGCCCAGACTCAGTAGTCCCCTACCTCAAATTGACCCACCGCCCGGCCTGCACACAATAGGTTTTACGGCGAAGGTTCGCAGATGCAGTGCAACATCTGCCAGGGCGGCATTGTCACATTCCCCCTTTTTGCCCGTTTGCTAAAAGCACTTTCAGGCAGGAAGGCTCGTTCAAATAGTTGAACGCCTCCGCACCAGCCTCCAAAGGAAACACTTTCGAGATGAGCTCGCGGACGCGGACGGCGCCGGTGGCGAGCAGATCGAGTGCGGTTTTGAAGTTACCGCAGCGCGAGCCGAGTAGAGTGACTTCGTCCACCACGAGTTTAGCAGTGTCAAAGTGAGCTGGCCCGTGAAAAGTCGATTTCATCACCACCGTGCCGCGAGGCTCTACAAGGCGGAGCGCTTCGTCAAGACCGGACGGTGCGCCCGTAGCCTCGACAACTATTGGAAAGCTGCGAGCCGCAAGACCGGACGCCGCGGCATTGACTGCGCTGATGCCCCATGAGCGCGGCTTTTCGAGCTTGGTGGCATTGCGCCCAATTACGCTTACCCGCGCTCCTGCATGGTTAAGAACCTGCGCGACCAGCAGTCCCAGGCGCCCGACACCTAGTACGGCCACGCGCGTTCCGGCAGGAACGGGCATCTGCTCGAGAATCTCGGCGGCCGCGGCAAGAGGCTCGGTGAACACAGCCGCTTCATCTAGGACGTTGGCCGGGACTTCATGAAGGTTGGCAACCGGCAACGCGACGTATTCAGCAAATGCACCCTGGCGATTGATGATGCCCATCACGCTGCGATCGCGGCAGTGGCGGCCGAGACCGCGGCGGCAAAAATCGCAGCGGCCGCAAGTGACGTTGATCTCGCCCACCACGCGCTTGCCAATCCAATCACGGGCTTCGCACTCGACGACTTGGCCTACGAACTCGTGACCCGGAATGCCGCGAAAGCCCGAATAGCCCTTCAGGATCTGCCGGTCCGTGCCGCAGATGCCTGCCAGCGTCACGCGAATCAGCGCCTCGCCCGCCGCTGGCCGAGGAGTGGCAACTTCGCGCAAGGCAAGTTGGTTGTTGAAAACGAGAGCCTTCATGGATGATTGGCGCAGATCGTAAAACGTCTCGAAGGGCGGCCAACCACCAGTTTAACAGGACGAGGACGGGCACTGCAGCGAGGCACTTAGGGTTTACATGGACGGCGACGGCGCGGTTGGCCTTACCGACGAAGCAGCCAAGGGCGGGAATCGCATCCCGCCCTTTTGAACGCGCAACTCACAGGCTGCGTTAACCGCGGCGGCCTGCGTTTAACGCCGGTCTTGCCAGTGCTCGTATTCGCGCTCGCGAGCTACAAAGTGTCCTGGGTCCGTCTGGAACTGCTCGCGGATTCCCGGATGCTTGGCGAGGTATTTATCAAAGTCATGATGATTCGCTCGCCAAGCAGGATCTCGAGCGAGGAATGGGTCATGATAAAGATCGACACGGATTCCGGGATGGTGGTTGAGAAAGTGATCGAAATCTTTAAGCTGCCACTGCTGAAGCGGCTCAGTGGCTCGAGCCTTCGGAACAGTCACTGCTAGCGCTGCTGCCATAAGACCAAAGGATGACAATTTAAGAGCAAAAGTAGATCCTCTCATCGAATCCTCCTTCGTTGTAGCTCCTCACGTGTCTGACTACAGCAACGGCAATGCCAGAGCCGGAGGAAGGACGATAAGCCACGTCGGTTGAATTATTTATGGAATATTTCAGTTCCGTCGAAAGGGCAGGAGCCCATGTAAAGGTTACCCGGAAACCGGAGCGCACACGGTTTAAGTTGATCTTACACGATCTCAGACATTCCCGCGCTTCATCTCACCCATTAAGTAATCCATGGATCGCACGCAGAGTGTCATGATGGTCAAGGTCGGGTTCTGGCACGCGGTTGACGTGAACGCAGCGCCGTCGCAAACGAAGAGGTTCTTCACGTCGTGAGTCTGCTCGAATTGGTTTAGCACCGATTTCTTAGGATCGTTGCCCATGCGCGCGATGCCCACTTCATGGATCGCCCATCCCGGCGTTGAAGGATGGGCTCGCGGGCGAATATTCTTGGCGCCCGCGGCTTCCAGCATCTCGGCGGCTGAGTCCGACATGTCTTTCACCATGGCCAGCTCGTTGTCGCCGTATGTCATATGCACGCGCAGCACCGGAATACCGAATGTGTCTTTCACGTCCGGATCGATTTGGACGTAGTTGTCCCAGCGGGCCAGACATTCCCCGAAACCGCCGATGCCGATGCGGCACTGCCCTTCCCAGACTGCCTCTTTGTAAGTCTTCCCGAAGCCGGGCGCATGCAGGTTGAAACCGGTGGTGCCGCCTCCGCCTTCGTAGCCGTAACCGCGCAGGAAATTCGTCGAACGAGGGATACCGGGCAGATTGCGGAAGCGCGCCACGTACATCCCGGCCGGCCTTCGGGGAGCGCTCATGGCAGGTTTGGTAACGTACTCGGGAAACTCACCGCTCGCTCCGCCGCCCATGATGTGATCCATCAAGTAGTGTCCGAGCACACCACTCGAGTTCGCGAGGCCGTTCGGGTATTGGCTGCTCGCTGAATTCAGCAAAATCCTGACCGATTCCAGCGACTGGGCACACAGTACCACCGCGCGGGCATTCACCTCCCTCGGCTGGCGGGTGATGCGATCGATGTAGAGAACGCCGCGCGCCCGATTGCGGCCAGAATCCATGAGCACCTGATAGGCCATTGCGTTCGCAATGTGCGTGCAGTTTCCGCTCTTCAGGGCGTCGGCCACGGTGGTGAACGCCGAATTAAAATACGAATGCGTGATGCAACCGTGCTCGCAGGGCCCGCAGTAGTGGCAGGCGGCGCGCCCGTTGAGGGGCCGCGTAATATTGGCGCTGCGCGTGGGCATAGGCACCCAGCCCAGTTTGTCCTTCACAGAATTGCGAAAATGCACCTCAGCGCAGGTGAGTGGCATCGGAGGCTGGAAGTGCCCGTCGGGCAAGTGCGGCAACCCTTCCGCCTGGCCGCAAATGCCCACGTACTCTTCAACAAGGTCGTAGTAGGGCTCGACGTCTTTGTAACTGATGGGCCAGTCTTCGCCATAGCCGTCGTGCGAGGCCGCCTTGAAATCGAGATCGCTCAGCCGCAGGCTCACGCGTCCCCACACGTTGGTGCGGCCGCCGGTGACGCGCAAACGTCCTTGCCAACTGAAGGGCTTATCTGGGGCGGTCGTGTAAGGCTCGTCGAGATCGTTGGCAAACCATTCGTAGGTGTATTCCGAGCAGGCGTAGCAGTCCTTCTGTATGGGACGAGTGCGGCGAATCACGGAAGGTGCGTGGTCACGATACTTCAAGTCGAATCCGGGCTTGTGCTCGCAGAAGTTCGCGTCGGACTGAGGCCGTCCCGCATCCACTAGCGCCACCTTGAGACCGGCTTCCGACAGGCGCTTGCAAGCCCAGCCGCCCGATGCGCCAGACCCCACCACCGCGACGTCAAACATTGTCTTTGATTGGCCAGCCATAGGGTTACCTCTTGTAAGCGCGCGGCTTCAGCGCCGAAGCGACAACGTCAGCTTGGGCGTGCCCGGCGTGGACCCCCGCTTGCGCGGAGGTGACGTCGCGACTTGGAAGCTTTGCTCCAATGCAGTCATTCCCGCGGAAGCGGGAATCCATGTGTCTTCACATGCGCTCTTTCAGCCTCGTTTAGTCGAGGTCTACGTTGCCGGCACGTGGCGTACTTTCGTCGCCTGTGATCCGGGTCCCGGTTCCGGCACCGGCTTCGGCATCTCAGAATCCTTAAAGCGCGGCACCATTTGGTCCGCCATCGCCAGCGCATAGACGGCCGAGGCAATTTCCACCGCACCCGCTCTCACGTCTTGTTCATAAATTCGCTCATACGTGTCGAGGTTCGTGTGATGGGTGAAGGATCCATAGTCAAACGCGTCCTGCGCCAATCCGATTCCGGGGAGGCCGGCGTTGTTGAATGACGTACTGTCCGTTCCACCGGTCCGGCGGCTATCCGAAGCCATCACACCCGTGAAGCCCCAGTCTGCGAAGGGCATCATCGCATCTCGTACCATGTCTGCTGCGGCTGCCGGTCCAAAAACCCCCGCGCCCCGCGGTCTTCCCGTTCCCGAATCGATGTTGAAGTAGGCGTCCAGCTTGCCATGCTCCGGTTTCAGATCTTCAAAGCTACCAAAGTGCTGCTTGACGTACGCCAGTGAACCGAGCAGTCCATCTTCTTCGCCACTCCACAGCGCGATGCGAATGGTTCGCCGCGGCTGCACGTGCAGCGCCGCCAGAAGCCGCACGGCCTCCAACATCATGGACGCCCCGATTCCGTTGTCGGTTGCCCCCGTCGCACCATGCCATGAGTCATAGTGCCCACCCAGCATCACAATTTCGTCTTTCTTGTCAGTACCCGGAATTTCCCCAATAGCGTTATAGGCGGTGGCGCCCTCCGGATACTCCCGGTTCTGAATGTTGATCTTCAGCGTCACCGCGGTTCCGTCACCGAGAAGCCGCGAGATGCGCCCGTAATCTTCGTTCCGCATCACCAGCGTGGGCACAGCGCGCGTCCAGTCGTAAGTTCCATTCTGCTGCGCGACGATTACTCCGTGCGCGCGCCCGGCGTCGTTCACGCGCACCAGTGCGCCG
>JASHYZ010000038.1 GCA_030042795.1 Terriglobia bacterium
CTATACAGAACGCATTAAGTCATGACACATGGTGCAGCCCATAAGGGCACGACTTAGTGCGTGCTGTATAGCTCTGCTGATTGTTACTGCAACGCCGTGGGATTGGCGTCTTGGCTCGCTTCCTCCACCATGTGCTCAGCCAGCAGGTTCCAGCTCAGGAAGTGACCGCCGGCAGCCGGATGACCGGTCTCCGGATCATAGTTCTCATTCATGCCACCACTGGACTTGATGTCGCGCACCAGCAAGTTGACGGTTCGGGTTGCCAGCTCGCGTGCCTCCGCCTGATAGCCGTAGTTCATCAGGCCGTGCATCACCAGGTAGTTCGAAATCACCCACACAGGGCCGCGCCAATAGCCGGCTTGGGCATTATAGAGCGGCTCATCTGGCGCTAGTGTTCGGATGCCGTAATCACACCAAAACTCACGCGGGTTCAGCACGTGACTCTTGATCATGCGGTCCGCTTGGTCTCGTGTGGCGATCCCAGCCCAGAGCGGAACGAAATTGGTCCAGGTCTTCACCTTCACGAAGCGGCCGGTGCGCGCGTCGATGTTCAAGAACATCCCGTCAGCTTCAGACCACATCTTGGCGCGCACTCGATCCTCGAGATCATCTGCCTTGGCTTTGTAGCTCGCGGCCTCCAGGCTCATGCCAAGCTTCCTGGCCAGCACGGCCATCGCTCGATACTCACGGTAGATGTAGCATTGCAGGTCAACGCCCTCGGTGACCTGAGCCGGGTTATCGGAAACTGCGGGATTGTTGTCAACACCGCTTTCCACGCCGTTGTACCACAGAAAGAACCCGTCGGGCGCGCGGCGCGTGTTTTCCCAAAACGCGAGCGTGTCTGCGAGTTTCGCGAAGTTGGTCTTCTTCGACTCGCCGTTGGGCCGCAGAAGCCATCGATAGTCGCCCGTGGTGCGGGAGGCCCGCACGGCCGCCTGAGCCAGGAACGGCTTGCACATTTCCGGCAAGGCCCACAGAGCATCGGGCGCGATTTCGCGCGGTGTGTAGCCGGGCCAGTTGGCGTACTCGTCTACAAACTCGAGAAAGTCCTCAATGGAACTCGCTACCGGCTGTCCCACGTGATCGTAGCTCAGCGCCACCCCCATGAAGTACATGTCCCAGTCGAAGAGCTGGAAGTAGGGTCCGGCGGGCACAAGGTACTCGTGCTTGAGGATGCCCTTGGGCGGCTTCACTACATTTTCTTTGGCGTGAATCTGGGCAAACAGGCGGCTGATTTCACTGCTGCCTTGGGCAAAGGCCGGCGCTGCAGCTAGCAGCGCGAACGCAAGCCCTATTGCTACGGTGCTGCAAACCTGGGGGCGCGGGCGTCTCGCCCGCCTTTTCGAGAATCGAAACTCGAAGATCAAAACTCGAGGCCGGGAAGAATCGAGTTTCCAATTTCGCTTTACGAATTTCGAAGTGGCGGGCGAGAGGCCCGCGCCCCCAGGCTCTTTCACATCACGCCCATGGCCAATCAAAAGCTTCACGCTTCCTTCCTCCTCTCAGCCGTCACGCTCGCGTCGAGTTCGGATTCGGAAACCGGAGGTGAAATCTGACTTTCCCCCGCCATGCCTGCTCGCCGGCGCGCCGAGAACATCGCACCCTTCGCTGGCACGACGTCGGCAAATGCACTCAGGCCAAGGGGCACGAAGATGTCGTCGTAGACCGCTTCCATGCCACCCTGCCTGAAGTAGGTTTCGTGCCAGAATCCGGTGCCTCCGCTATCGCGCACGAATCCGCTCCACCACTCCTGATGGGGCAGCGAGCGGGCCCAGGTTTCGAGCGAGGTGAAATCTCGCCAGTATTGCCGCATGCCAAAATGCGGAGGAAACATCGAGTAAACCATGGTCTCGTGAAGGAGCAATCCGTCGGGCTTGGCAGCTACTGCCGCAGAGATTCTGGGGCCGAACTTCATCAGCGTGGCAACACCGCGCAGCTTGTTCACGCGCATCCCCAGATAGATCACCACCAGGTTCGGGTAAGCCGAGAGATTCACTGTCTGCCGCTGCACGTTGGACTTGGCCATGGGTCGCTCTCGTCCGACTTAAAAGGGGCTGGGCTTAACATCCCTGTCTACACGGGCTGGAAGCCCGCGCCACGTGGCATGGTTATCTTGGCCATGTTCAGAATGTGCAAACGTCACCGGCGACACTGAAAGTCTCCCTTTCTCGCACCGAGTGAGCCCCTTCGAAGCTATGCCCCGGGAAGTCTGCGTACGAACGCGGCAAGATCACGTAGCGTTTTGACGAGGGGTTTAAATCGGCGGAGGTGAAGGGCGTTCGGACCGTCGGAAAGCGCGCGCGCTGGATTCTCATGCACTTCCATGAAGACCCCGTCCGCACCTGCAGCGACGCCCGCGCGGGCCAGCGTCCCGATGAATTGCGGCTGCCCCCCGCTGCGCTCGCCCTCACCGCCCGGAAGCTGCAGCGAATGGGTCACGTCCAAGACCACAGGATAGCCGAACTTGCGCATCACGGCGAGTCCACGCATATCCACGACAAGATTGTTGTAGCCGAAAGTTGACCCGCGTTCGGTCACGATGATTTTATGATTGCCGGTGCCGGCGATCTTTTCAATCGCGTGCCGGATATCCCAGGGCGACAGAAACTGTCCCTTCTTGATATTCACGATCGCACCGGAGCGCCCGGCCTCCAGCAAGAGGTCTGTTTGACGGGACAGAAACGCCGGAATCTGAATAACGTCACACACTGCGGCGGCAGGCTCCACCTGAGACACGTCGTGAACGTCGGTCAGGACAGGCAAGCCTGTCTGCTGCTTGATGCGCGCCAGGATCGAAAGGCCTCGCTCCAGCC
>JASHYZ010000395.1 GCA_030042795.1 Terriglobia bacterium
CGCGGTCTGGCATTCGCTCTTTATGGCATTACGGCGATCTTCGCGCCCACCATCGGTCCCACCCTGGGCGGCTGGATCACGGACAATTACACTTGGCGTTGGATTTTCTTCATCAATTTGCCGGTGGGCATCGTGACTTTGTTGCTGGTGTATCGCGTGGTCGAGGATCCTCCCTGGGTGAAACGCCTTAAGGGCGCAGGAGTCAGAATTGATTACATTGGCGTGGCGCTGTTGACACTCGGCATTGGCGCGCTTCAGGTCATGCTGGACAAGGGCCAGGAGGACGACTGGTTCGGATCGCACTTTATTACAACCCTGGCAATCACCGCCGGAGTGTGCCTCGTCTCGCTGGTAATCTGGGAATGGTTCTCCAAGCACCCGATTATCGAGGTTCGCCTCTTCACGAACCTCAATTTCCTAGGCGCGAACGCCATGATGTTCATTGTGGGTGTTATGTTGTTTTCCAGCCTCGTGATGATGCCCTTGTTCCTGCAGACGCTTCTGGGGTACACCTCCGAGTCGGCGGGCCTGGTGCTGTCGGGCGGCGGCCTTCTGCTGCTACTTTTGATGCCGGCCGTTGGGACGCTCGCGTCGAGAGTTCAGGCGCGCTACATGATTGCCTTTGGCTGGCTAACGCTCGCAATCGGGATGTATTATTCCACGCAGCGTCTCGACCTCCAGATCAGCTTTGGCTCGGCCAGTTCACTACGGGCCGTCCAGGTCTTTGGATTGGCCTTTCTGTTCGTTCCTATTAACCTCGTTTCGTACGTAGGCATGCCTTTGGAAAAGAGCAACAGCGTCGCGGGGCTGGTCAACTTCATGCGCAATATCGGCAGTAGCGTGGGAACATCAATGGTGACCACTCTACTCGCGCGCCGCGCACAAGTGCGTCAAGTGTACCTAGTGGCGCACGTCACGCCCGGCCACCCGGCCTTTACTGAGGCTGCTGCCGGCCTCGCCGCGCGCCTGGCGGACTCCGGCGTCCAAACGGAGCTCGCAGTGAAGAAGGCCAACGCTCTGCTCTATCAGAGCGTGATTGGGCAGGCAAGCACGCTGGCGTACCTCGACACCTTCGGAATCCTGG
The DNA here is from genome assembly GCA_030042795.1 of Terriglobia bacterium. The sequence goes on from JASHYZ010000395.1 coordinate 1,085, forward strand.
CTGCGGGAGCGGCCGTGATGTTCTTCCTCTCGTTCGCATTGCGAAAGAATGAAGTTGGCGGCGGCCAGGTGGTGATGGAGTAGTTTCGCCGCGCCGGGAGGGCTGCCTGATGCCCTCCGCGTGGGCAGGCATGCGGAGGAATAACTCATGATCCAAGTGATTACGATTGAACGGGAATACGGCTCGGGCGGTGCTGACATCGCCCGGGAAGTCTCCCAGCGCCTGGGCTGGAAGCTCTGGGACCGTTTATTGACTGACGAAATCGCCCGCCTGATGGACTGCGATTGCGGCGCGGTGGAGAAACACGAAGAGAAGAGGGATCCCCTGTATTACCGGCTTTTCAAGGCATTCCTGCGAGGTAGCCACGAAGGAGTTCAGAACGTCCAAGGGATGAAAATGGTGGACGCCGATTGCATTCGAGAGGTCGCGGAGCGCGTGGTAAGACGCGCCGCCGACGAGGGTAACTGCGTGATTGTGGGGCGCGGCTCCGCGTATTACCTGCAAAGCCGACGCGATGCCTTTCACGTCTTCGTGTATGCTCCCATCGAGGACAAAGTGCGCCGCCTGCGAGCCGCTGGCAAGAGCGGCCGCGAAGCCGCTGAGCTTGCCGAGACCGTCGACCGCGACCGCGCCGATTTTATCAAGCGGTATTTCGGTGTTGAGTGGCCTGACCGGCACCGTTTTCATCTCATGATCAATTCTGCCGTTGGAGAAGACGTGGCGGTGGAAACCATCCTCAACGGGGTTGCCCTATTCCAAAAGCAGAGCGCGTAATCCGCATCCTCGTACAGCAGCAAGGGAGGCGCAATGATTCATGACCGTCGTGTTTTCGCTGGCTTGTTCCCTATCACTCTGGTCCTCCTTTTGTGTGCTTCGCTTCGCTCCGCCGGTCAGGCCGGGCCTTCCGGATCCACGACGCAAAATCCATTCCTTGGGAGCGTGCCCACAGGACAGGCCACGTCGACGCCCCTCCCTCTGTCTCTCAAAGACGCTTTTGACCGCGCGCTCAAATACAACCTCGGCGTGATCGAGTCCGACCAGAGCACGCGTGCCGCGCGCGCCGCCCGCTTGCGGAGTCTCAACGCCTTAGTGCCTGACCTCACGGCACGCGTTAGCAGCACTCTGCAGCAGATCAATCTCAGAACTTTCGGCTTCTTCCTCAATATCCCTGGGATCAATATTAATCCCATTGTCGGCCCATTCGGGGTGGCCGACGCCCGCGCATATCTGTCCCAGGAAGTCTTCAACTGGTCGGACATCAAAAACCTGAAGTCGGTGACACAGTCGGAAAAAGCCGCGCAGTATACCTACAAGAACGATCGGGACCTGGTGGTGCTGGCCACCGGCGACGCGTATCTCCTGGTGGTATCCGATGCAGCCACGGTGGACTCGACTCGCGCCCAAGTGGAAACGGCGAAGACGCTTTATCAAAAGACATCGGACCAGCACAAGGCAGGCGTGGTGGCTGCCATCGACGAGCTTCGCTCACAGGTAGAGTTGCAAACACAAGAGCAGCGGCTGATCGCTGCCCAGAATCAACTCGACATCGATAAGCTGACGTTGGCGCGTATCATCGGGCTGCCCAATGGCCAGGAATTTCAGGTTGCCGATGCTGTGCCTTACGCGCCGCTTGCCGAAATGACCGTTGACCAGGCGTTGCAGCAGGCGTACTCGACGCGCGCTGATTATCTCAGCGCCCAGAGCCAGGTGCAGGCGGCCCAACTTGCTTTGCAGGCCGCGCGGGCTGAGAACTATCCTTCGGTATCGGTGAATACGGATTTCGGCGACATTGGCAGTCCGAACTTTGCCACTTCGCATGAGACTTTCACCTTTCAGGCAGCCTTGAATATCCCGGTGTTTCAAGGCACCCGAGTGCGCGCGGACAAGCTCCAGGCGGATTCAGCCCTCAAACAGCGCAGCGCGGAACTCGAAGACCTGCGGGGCAAGATCGACTCTCAGGTCCGCACCGCATTTTTGAACCTGAGGTCTTCGTCTGATCTGGTAGGCGTCGCCAAGAGTAACGTGGATCTCGCTAACCAGACGCTGACGCAAGCCCAGGACCGGTTTGCTTCGGGCGTGGCGGACAATCTCGAAGTGGTGCAGGCGCAAGAATCCGTCGCCTCAGCCCAGCAGTCTTATATTGCGAGTGTGTACTCCTATAACTTGGCGAAAATCTCACTGGCTCAAGCGATGGGCGTTGCCGAAAAATCGGCGCTGAACTTCTTAGGAGAAAAATAAACATGGCCACCACCGGAGTCGGCCCGGGACAATTACCGGGGCGCCGAAGAAAGTCACGCAGGCTGATCGTTTTCCTCGTCATCGCGGCCGCCTTGGTTGGCGTCTCGATCCCCCTCTATCGGTACATCGTATCTTATGAGTCCACTGATGACGCTCAGATTGACGGCTATATCTATCCTGTCAGTGCGCGCGTGCCGGGCTACGTGCTTCAGGTCACGGTGGACGATAATCAGTTCGTGGAGAAAGGCACGGTGCTTGTGAAGCTCGATCCCAAGGACTACGAAGTGGCGGTGGCCAACGCCAAGGCGACTTTGGCCAACGATCAAGCCAGCTCTGAGGTGGCGCGTACCAACGTGCCGTTGACTGACGTGAACACGTCCAGCCAGCTCTCGACGGCCCAGGCCGATGTGGAAAACGCTCAAGCCGGCTTGGCTTCAGCACAGCGGCAGTTTGAAGCCGCGCAGGCCGCGCTTCAGCAGGCCGAAGCGAATGACCTCAAGGCCCAGGACGACGTTAATCGTTACAAGCCGCTGGCCGCGAAAGACGAGATCCCACAGCAGCAGTACACGCAGGCGGTTGACAGCCAGAAGGCCACGGCTGCCGCGGTGGAAGCAGCCCGGGCTTCGGCGGCGGCCGCTGAACAAGCAGTGACGCAGGCGCGAGCAAGAATCACAGAAGCTCAGGCGGCCCTCCACTACGCCGAAACCAAACCCGAACAGGTCTCCTTGCAGAAATCCAGAGCTGATGCCGCTGACGCAGCCACGGCACAAGCGGAAGCTGCGCTGCAGCAAGCCCAACTCAATTTGCAGTACGCCACCATCGCCGCGCCCGTCAGCGGAATTGTAGGACAGCGATCGGTGCAGCCCGGTCAGAACGTCTCCCCGGGGCTACAACTGATGACCATCGTGCCGCTCGACAGTGAAAACATCTGGGTGACCGCCAATTTCAAAGAAACGCAGTTGAAGTACATGCGACCCGGCCAACCGGTGAAGATTTCGGTGGATACTTACGGTCGCACTTACAACGGGCGCGTCCTCAACATTGCGGGCGCCAGCGGCGCACTGTACAGCCTCTTGCCGCCCGAGAATGCTACCGGAAATTACGTGAAGGTCGTCCAGCGAATCCCGGTGAAAATTGTTTTCGAGAATGGCCAGGACCCACGGCATCTCTTGCGTCCCGGAATGTCGGTGGAGCCGAAGGTTAAAGTGAGATAGACCCACCCCGTCGCGTCGACACGAGCCGTCCCCACCGAACCGTCTGTCTGTGCCATCGCACATGGTGACAGAAGGAATGAGGCTGCGATAGCAGCGGCAACAGCGAGTATCGCCCGTCCGCCCATGGCTGAAGTTTGAAAACCGTTCGACTTTCGACCTTCAACTGTTGACTTCCTGCCTTTTATCCCGACGCTGGGTTCTGATCCTCACGCCGAGTGCTTGCGAAAGAGTCGAACCAAG
>JASHYZ010000396.1 GCA_030042795.1 Terriglobia bacterium
CGAGCCCGTGATGGTGAAGGTAACGCTGCTCGCGGCGCTGGTCGGCTTCGTCGCAGGATTGGTGGCGCAGGGCCTGCTGGAACTCATCTATCTCTTTACGAACATCTTCTTTTTCGGACGTTGGTCCTTTGCCATAACGTACCCGGTGTCCAACCATCTAGGCGTCTGGGTCATTCTGATTCCGCCCATCGGCGGGCTGTTGGTGGGCATCATGGTTTACTTCTGGGAACCCACTTTGAAAGGCCATGGGATTCCCGAGGCCATGGAAGCGGTGCTGATGGGTCAGAGCCGCATCCGGATGCGCGTGGCCATCCTGAAACCGCTGGCCACTGCCCTCGCCATCGGCACGGGCGGGCCTTTTGGCGCGGAAGGACCCATTATTCAGACCGGCGCCGCCTTCGGATCCATCTTCGGGCAGTTCGTCAAGCTCACGCCTTATCAGCGGCGGGTGCTGCTGGCTGCAGGCGCCGCTGGAGGTATGGCCGCCACCTTTACCGCACCGCTTGCCGGAGTGCTGGTGGCCGTCGAACTTCTTCTCTTTGAGTTCCGCGCCCGCTCGTTCATCCCTGTCGCCGTCTCAGCGGCCGTGGCCACCGCTGTGCGCGTTCACTTTGTAGGCTGGGCGCCGCTCTTTCCCACGCCGTCATTTCAGCTTACCAGCATGCAGGAGCTGTGGCTGTTTGCGCTGCTCGGCATCCTGATGGGGGTCGTGGCTGTTTGCATGATCCGCGTGCTGTTCTGGCTGGAAGATTATTTCGATCACTTCTTCCTGAAACCATCAGCGATCTGGGCACCCGCAGTGGGCGCGCTCATCCTGGGAATTCTGGGCTACTTTTATCCGCAAATCTTCGGCACGGGATACGACACGATTCGCGACATGCTGAATGACCGGTTGACAGTGTCGAAGCTCCTCGGTGTGTCGCTGGCAAAGTTCTGGGCGCTGGTGATTTCGCTGGGCTCCGGCACCACTGGTGGCGTCTTTGCGCCGTCGCTGATTGTGGGCGGGGGCATCGGCGCCGCTTATGCGGCCGCTTGCCACCACTTCCTTCCTCACATGGTGAGCGACCCCGCGCTCTACGCGCTGGTGGCGATGGCCGCCGTCTTTGCCGGGATCGCGCGCGCACCCTTCACCAGCATCATCTTTCTGTTTGAACTGAGCCGGAACCCTAATGCCATCCTTCCGCTGGTCGTCTGCTGCATGGTATCAGATGGTTTCGTTCGACTGTTCAGCTCCGAGTCGATCATGACAGGGAAACTGGTGAAGCGCGGACTGATTGTATTGCAGGATTACTCGGTGCCCATTCTGATGCGCTCGCGCATCGAGGACGTGGTCCGCAAGGATTTTACACCGATTCCGGCGGACACCAACGTACACTCGGCCCTCGGTAGCTTTCGCCATGGCAATGGCAACGCGGTGCCCGTGATCGAGAAAGACGGCAGCCTGCTAGGTGTTATCGAAGCCCGCGACCTGCTCAAGGAGTTGAACAACCCCGTGAAGGTAGGTGAAATCGTCCGTAAGGATTTTGTGTTGGCGCAGCCGGGAGAGACCGTCGACAAGGTGACGCGTGAAATGATCAGCCGTAACGCCGAGAGCGTCGTACTGGTTGAGAACGCGAAGCCGGTTGGCGTGGCCAGCGCGAGTGACATTTTGCAGTTGCGGCGGTGGATCATGGAGGAGGAGGGCACAGCCCAGCAGGCTCTCACACAGCACGCGGCGTCGAAAACGAACTGACCAAGGGATCCTCTTGGGTATGCCACGACGGGGTCAGGGACGGCCCCGTCCAAGGCCAACTCTATTGAGGATTGTAAAATATAGTGACAACAGCTTCTGTAGCGGCACTCTATGAGCGCCGAAAAGATGGCGGTTGCAGACCGCCGCTACAGCAACGGTCGTCACCATATTCTCCAATCCTCATTAAGGGTCGGGCCCGGCCGGCGCAGTTGAGGCCAAAACAGAGGCGAGCCCGCGCCTTCTCCTGTTACAATCACATAGGTGCTGGGCCATTCATCAGTAAACAACGAATCTGGCTGGAAGACGGAGTTACTTCTGCCGGGTAGCTGGCGCGGAGCGACCTCTGTACTACTCTCGAAGGAGACGCAGCATCTTGTGGTGGACACCGGGATGCCGCATGAGGCCTCGGCCCTCCTCAGCGCGCTCGAGAAGCAAGGCCTGAGGCCCGCGGACGTCACCGCACTCATCAACACTCACTTCCACGTCGATCATGTCTTGAATAATTCGCTGTTTCCGCACTGTCCCATTTACGCCAGCCAGCAAGCTCACGATTGGGCTTGCGCGCTCTACTCCGATCTTCGCGATGACCTGCACTGGGAAAAGCTTGTTCTGAAATACTACCCGGAGACATTTGACTACGACCGCGCTCGTGAACTCATGGGCAAAATCAGAAAGCTCGGCCTGCGTCTATGGGATCCTGTGAGGATTGGAAGGCCGGAACAGTTCATCTGGATGGAAAATTATGCCCTACCCGAAGGGCTCAGGGCTCATATCACCTCGGGTCACGTGCCCGGCCACCTCTCGGTGATCGTCGGCAATGGCACCGAGCCTACTATCATCGCGGGTGATGCTTTACTGAGCCGCGAGCACGATGAGCAGGTTCTGACGATGATTCCTTATAACCGCGAAGAGTTCAAACGCGATCGCGAGAGGATCCTGGCCATGACAGGCCGCATTCTGCCCGGCCACGACCAGCCCTTCATAGCCGACCAGACATCGGCGCCGCAAGGGCAGGGCTGAAGAAGCCGTGCGAAAGCTAGAGTTCGGTGCTTACGCGGCGTGGCCCCCTGCTTATGCTGGGGTGACATGCCAGGCATTGGAGCTCCTGCTCCACCGCGCGTCATTCCCGCGAAAGCGGGAATCCACCGGTTCGTCACACAATCTCTGCGCGCCCTCCCACGGCTTCTCCCGACCTCTCTTGGTCTTCCGTGTCTGGATTCAATTAGGTGCAGACCCCTGAAGCTGCTCGACGTACCGGCGCAGCTCTCCAGTGAGCTTGAGTGCGAGTTGGTCTGCCGTCATGCCGTGGGCGCGGATTTCCAGGCTGGGGCCGGGAGCCGGCGGTGGTGCATTGTGATCCACTTTCTTGTCGAGCAGGGTGACGGTCCAGAGGCGCGCGCCGGAGGTCCAATCCACAATGTCAATCTCGTCCTCCTGCGGCTTATCTTTGGACTCCTGTTTCGGCAACGGAACGCCATGACGCTGCCGATACTTCGGTTCCCTGTCTGGAACGACGGCGCGAATTTCGAGATCGACTCCCTCGGAATTGCTCGTCACTTTGTATTTTCCCCACTGTTCCAGATCAGACTGAAGCCACTTGTCTAGCTGATCGGGCATCGGGA
>JASHYZ010000039.1 GCA_030042795.1 Terriglobia bacterium
TTGAGCTCTCAGGACTTCGCCCGGGGCTCGATGTTCCTATCCGAATTACCCGCTTGCAAAGCGGCGAGAAGCTACGTGAGGAACTCCTCGACTCTGACCACGAAGAACTCTTACCGACCAGCTTTGAAAAGGTTGGAAGGGTAACCAGCGAGGCCTTCCAGGCCGAAACGTTTATACGAAGGCTCGGAGTGCTTGAGGAAACCGCCTTGCAAGGAAATGCCGAAGGCGTGGTCCGAGTCATGGAAGATTTCGGCATTGGCTTCCGATCCGCGCCTGCCCCTGCTGTGATCGGCTTCGAACCGCCGGCACAGCCGGTTGCTGTCGAACTCCGAAACAAGCCCAGAGGCTCTGCGGTCAGTCTTGCAGAACTCGCAGCCGCAAGATCATGAACCACGCGAATGCGCTCTGTATAGTTCAGTTTTTCAGGAGGCCTGTATGCGAAATCCGAAGATTGCAGTCCCGTTACTCGGGTGGGGGATTCTATGGGTTGCCTCAGTCACTAGGGCAAACCCGCCCGGCACCGGAGAGATCATCCGCTCATCGGATACTCTACTGAACGGCGTTACAGTGCCGGATCTTGGGACTGTGACGGCAGGCTCCAGTCTGGTCACAGGCGACCACGGAAGCGCCCTCGTTCAGTTTTCACCCGACACGCAGGTCAATCTGCTGGAAAAAACCTCCGTCACCTTCCGCACCGGTACTGATCGTCTCTCGGCACAAATGTCTGCGGGCACGCTGGGTGCCAAGAGCTTGGGCACCGAACCCTTGGTGGTTGAGACGCCGAACTACGAAATTGGACCGGCGGCCCGGCAAGGAGCCATTTACGTCGTCGCGATGCTGCCGGACCTGACCACTATCGTCTCAGCCCGAGAAGGGTCCGTCTCAATTACGCAAAAGTCATCCGGCGACAAGTACGTTCTCGCCGAGGGCCATTACGCGAAAATCGCTGATGGCCCACAAGGAATTCCACCACAACAGGCATCAACGAATGGGCCGGGCGGCCCTCCACCCGGGTTGGCGAATGCGCCCGGCAAATTGTTCGTGATCGCGGTAGGGTCAGGGGTCGGTATCTCATTGGTCCTCGATAAGACGATCTTGGCGCCGCCCGCTATCAGTCCAAGTACACCTTAGGAGGAACCGGGTGCCCGGCGCACCCGCGGAGCGGTGAAGAACGAGCAATTCTTTCACTCCCTTGAGTCGATTTTCCCGACTTGTAACCAGGCTTGTACCCTTCCGCGAACCGCGCTAGCGACCGCACCCTCTACGACCCATTAGTCTTATGCTGCGTCATCGCCCAATTTGACGAGAATTCCAGTTGTGGACTGGGTTTGGCACGAATCCTGCACGTTCGGTCACGTTGCCTCAAGTCGGATGGGAATTCGAATTGCCCTAGTGTGTTCCCTCCGCAGCAGCGGCACCACGATCTGTACGGAAAGGTTACCTTGGATCGATCACACGCCAGAGCAAGATTTGAAGATCAGTCCTTCATGGTGATGCAGGGACGAAGGTGGTCAGACAAGGGCCAAGCGTACGGTGGCTTTGGCCGAAGCGCGCAAAGAAAGGCTCCCGAATTCACCCTGCTTCAGTCTTCACCGGAAGAACGGAGCCGCCGGTGGAAAAGCTTCTGGGTGGGTCTTGCCCTGCAAGGGCTAGGGTTGGCTCTTCTGCTGTGCTTGGCTGCGCTGATGTCTTCGGTGGTACCAGAGAATGAATCAAAACAGAATCTCTGGTCTGCTGAGATCACTTTGCTCACTCCAGCGTTACCCAAACCTATGCAGCGGCCCGTAAGTCTGCCTATACCCAAGCTGCAGCCACCACCTCCGAAACAAGTGGTCGAAGCGCCAAAGATTATCGAGCCCAAACCTGTATTGCCCCGGGTGATGGCCAGGGCTCGAATTCCAGTGCCGGAACCGCCGAAACTGCAGCCGGTGTCTCCTCGCGCCGAGGTCGAGCGACCTCTGCCCAAGTGGGAGCCCAAAGTGCAGGTTGGGGCTTTCAAGGATACCGCCCCCGCCGTGGCCACGCTGAAGATGCCGGCCTCGAAGGTTCAGACCGGCGGCTTCGGCAGTCCCAACGGCCTCCCCGGTTTTGCGCAGAGTGAGAGCCACGGAAACATCACCCATCTCGGGGCATTCGATCTGCCCGCGGGGCCAGGTTCCGGCAACGGATCGGATGGCGCTCACGCCGCCCAGGGACGTGTGATGAGCGCGGGGTTTGGTGATGGCACGGCGGCTACACCCAGCCAGGGAGTCACGAGTGGAGGCCAGGTTGCACAAGCCGGGTTTGCGGACGCGCAGTCACTCACTCACGCCGCACCGCAGGGACAGCCCCAAGAAGCTTCGGTATCCTTCGATCCCGTGGAGATTCTCTCTAAGCCGAATCCAGTTTACACGGAGGAAGCTCGCCGATTGCACGTCCAAGGGGAAGTACTTCTTCGGGTCGTGTTCGCTGCCTCCGGAAAGCTGCAGGTTCTTGGGGTGACGCGGGGATTAGGCCACGGCCTGGATCAGGCTGCGCTTCAGGCTGCGCAAAAGATCGAGTTTAAGCCGGCGCGACGCAACGGTCAGCCTGTGGATACAACCGCCACTCTGCACATCTTGTTTGAACTGGCGGCATGAGTTAAGACGTGAGGAATGAGGTGCCCGTTATAGAAAAGAAGACGATGATCATTCCTTTGATGCTGGCCGTTGCCATGGTCCAACCGTTGCGCGCCCGGCAACAGACCCCGACTGATGCGTCCAATCCATCCCAGTTGGCCCATTCGGCTTCGCAGGTTCAGGCGGCTCCGCAGGCCGGCCAAGTTGGGCCAACTTACGCCCCTGAAGGAACCGAAGTTCAGACGCCTTTTTCCCCGAACCCCGGAGAATCACCCGAGTTCACGCGAATCGTGAACTCCTTCATCGCACGTGAAAATCAGCTTATCGCGAACCTGCGCAAGTACAGCCCTCGGGTTGAAACCTATATTCAGGACGTGAAGCCCGACCGGGAGCTTGGACCGGTGCCGGTGCATGATCACTACTTCCTCGAGCGCCTGGATTTCAAGAAGGGACTTGTGGTGCGGTCCCTTCTTCCCGAATCGAGCGGCAGCTCGCGTCTTGCGAAAGACTTTGGCTCAGACTTTTCCAGGTTCTATGCGATGCATTACCAGCCCGCCGCCTTCGCATACACCATCTTTATGGATACGAGCCGGTTTAACCGCCAGCATTATGACTTTCAGTTTGTGCGGCGCGAGTTTCTGGGCGACATTCGCTGCCTCGTTTTTGACGTCAAGCCCAAGCGCCACGCCGGCATGGGCCTTTTTGACGGCCGCATTTGGGTGGAGGACCAGGACTACAACATTGTTCGCTTCAACGGCACCTATGCACCGGCGCCGCGGATGTCCTCCTATTTTCACTTTGATAGCTGGCGTGAGAATCTTCAACCGGGGCTTTGGCTCCCGGTCTACGTGTACAGTGAAGAGTCCGACCTCAAATATTCCATTGATCGTACCCTGCGTTTCAGAGCCCAAACTCGGCTGTGGGGCTACGACCTCAACAACCCCGATCACCAGTCGGAGCTGACGCGAGTACTCGTGGACGCTCCCAATGAGGTGCAGGACGCAAGCCAATCCTCCACGGATTCCTCACCTGTGGCCAGCGAGCGAGAATGGCAGAGGGAGGCTACACAGAACGTGCTCGATCGCCTGACGAAGGCCGGTCTGCTCGCTCCTCCCGGGGACGTTGACAAGGTGCTGCAAACGGTCGTGAACAATCTGATTGTCAGTAACAACATTCAGAACGCGCCTCAAGTGCAGTGTCGAGTCCTTCTGACAACACCGATCGAATCTCTTGCGATCGGAGATACCATCATTCTCAGTCGCGGTCTCATCGACGTTCTACCTGATGAGGCGAGTCTCGCGGCCATGCTGGCGCACGAATTGGCGCACATTCTGCTTCAGCACACGTTCAACATGCAAAGCACCAAGTGGGCTTTCGAAGACCGCCTCCTGATCAGCGACCAACAGCTTTTGGCTGCCCTGGACTTCAGACCCAGCCAGCACGACGAAGAGGCCGCGGACGCTAAGGCGATTGAGCTTCTTAAGAATTCTCCGTACAAGGACCAGTTGGGCAAGGCCGGCCTCTTTTTGCGGGCTATGGCAGACATCGCGCCTCATACCCCGCAACTGTTCGGCCCGCATCTGGGAAGCCGGCTGGTTCAGGGCGACCATGTGCGCCGGCTCGCCGAGCTCATGGGCAACGCGCCGCAGCTCCAGAAAACCCGCGTCGATCAGATTGCGGCCTTGCCCTTGGGCTCCCGCGTGAAGGTCGATCCCTGGTCGGACGCTGTCGAACTGATGAAAGCTAAGGGCGTGTCGTTGGTCAGCGCACGCGAAAAAATGCCCTTCGAAGTAACCCCGCTGTTCCCCTATCTGACGCGCTTTGGAACCGCGGAAGAGGCTGTCGACCAGCCCAAGTCTGAGGGAGTGCGGCAGCCGCCCATCACACAGCCCCCACCTCATCACGCGTCAAATTAAGGCACAGAAGAGCCCGCCACCCGTCCTCTCCTCCGTCTGTAAGCCTCCAGGCCTCAGCCTCCAAGCAGCCTCACGTAGAATCATCTTTCCCCAATTCCCCTACTTTGTCCTCGTCGTCAACCTGATCCTGGCGCATCGGGAACGATCGATCCATACACGGGCGATAGATTACGTTTTCGCGGGCGACTCAGGAATCCGCGCTGTCAGGAAACAATCCTGGCCGATCATATCAAGCCAGCAGCCATAAAGGCTGGAATCGCGGACGATGTCGGCTGGCATACCCTCCGGCACACTTATTCGACCCTCTTGAGCGCCGTTGGGACGGACGTCAAGGTGCAGCAGGAACTCCTGCGGCATGCTGACGTATCGACAACGCTGAATGCCTACACCCAGGCGGTTTCAAAGCAGAAGCGCGAAGCGGCCGGCAAAATCGCGCGGTTACCTTTGCAGGGACCTAAGAGAGAAGAGGGGTTGTGCGACCGGCCCCTCGTTGTACCAACTTGTACTCGTTTGATGTAAGCCCTATCTCGTAAGCTTATGATTCCATTGGTTGCGGGGGTCTGCAATCATCCGAATTGTTTGGTTTTGCCCTTCAGTTTGGAACTGATTCGCACCGCGGCATGAAAGCCTTAGGGTCACAGTTACTTCGGGGTTGCCGGGGATTAGCGCAAATGGGCGGGCATCTAGCGAGACTAATTGCCAAAATTTTCCAAAAACGGACGCCTCATGACGTTTCGGGAATTTATCCAAACGATGCAGGCATAGTGGTAGAGTATGATCTCAAAGCTGGCGTCGCATGGGGGAATGTGAGGGGCGTTTTCCTGCTTCCGTCTCAGCGGGATCGCCAGTGGTAATTTATGAGATTCATCGCGATCATGCTTCTCGCTGCAGCTATCCTCAACGCACAAAGCAATCCCGATTACCTTCGCGACATTGCGGAGCGCGCTTACATTTACGCTTACCCCCTGGTCCTCCTTGAAGCGACGCGTGCCGCGATGCCCGTCAATCGGTTCACTCACGTCCCGCAGTTCCCGCGCCCCGATTCCCGACAGGTCATCCGTCCCAATGCCGACACCCTCTACTCCACGGCTTGGCTTGACCTGTCCCAAGAGCCGATCCTCATCCACATTCCCGACTCAGGTGGTCGATTCTATCTGCTCCAATTTATGGACGCGTGGACGGAAACCTTCGCCGATCCTGGCAAACGGATGACCGGAACGGCAGAGGCATGGTTCGCCATCGTCGGACCTCATTGGAGCGGTCAGCTTCCGGAACATGTCACTCGCTTCGATGCGCCGACCAATATTGTTTGGCTTCTGGGCCGCACCCAGACGAATGGCCCTTCCGATTACGATGACGTCCGCGCATTTCAGCGCGGCATGCGCCTGGTGCCGCTGAGCGCGTATCCGGACGGCGAACAGAAACTCGGTTCAGCGCTGGCTTTTGGTACCGCCGTCGGCGGAACGCCACCTGATCGCGTCAAAGCGATGAACCCCGTCGACTTCTTTGCTGCCGTCGCCACGGCCATGAAGGCCAACCCGCCGCATGCTGCCGACGCTGCCATGGTTCGCGACCTCGCTCGCATTGGCATCGTTCCCGGCCAGGATTTTGATGCCTCGAAACTCACCGCCGATCAGCTCCGTGCGCTGAATGAGGGCGCGCGCGCCGCCTCTGCCTGGCTGGAGGGGCTGGTCAGTACTACGGCTTCCACCAAACCTGGGTGGAGCGCATTCCATCTGACCCTGGGGCGTTACGGAACTGACTACAGGGCCCGCGCCGGTACCGCACGTCTTGCCATCGGCGCGAATCCACCAGAAGATGCGATCTATGTCAGCAGCTTTGCTGACGCCACCGGACGAGCGCTCGATGGCCCCATGCGCTACCGCATGCACTTCGAAAAAGCCGGCTTGCCTCCGGTGCGAGCCTTCTGGTCGATTACCGCCTACGATCAGGACGGTTATTTCATCGCCAACCCAATCAACCGTTACGCCATCGGTGATCGCGATCGACTGAAATTCAATCCGGATGGTTCGCTCGATCTCTATATCCAAGGCCCGAATCCTGGGCCGGATCGCGAATCGAACTGGCTTCCCTCCGGCGACGGACCTTTCAATCTCACCATTCGCCTGTATTGGCCGGATGAAGCAATTCTCAACGGGAGTTGGCATCCCCCAGCCCTCGAACGCCTACCCTAACCCCGATAATCCGCCGGCTGACAGAAGTTCCTCCAGGAGTGCAGTTGTATTCTGGGAGCGACGCCTGCGAACACATTCGTGAGGGACACCGCACACAACACCAGGAACAACGACAGTGCAGGTGTATAACTGCGGTCCGCGGAATTCGATCGTGAATATGCCAGCGACGTTCGATCCCACAAAAAATTCGCAGTGCAATAAACTGATTTACGTCCGCACCCACAGAGAGATCATTCATTGGCGCGTCTACTCACCAGACACGCTCATGACTCTTGGCTCGCCGCTTAGGATCGCAAATTCGGATGGTTGTGGGGTGCGCCGAAGTTCTTTAACTAGAGGAAGTTTGGTTGCGGGGGCTGGATTTGAACCAGCGACCTTTGGGTTATGAGCCCAACGAGCTACCTGACTGCTCCACCCCGCAAAAGGAGTATATCCCAATCCGCCCCTTTCGCCAAGTAGGAATTGTTTTCTGTCATAGCAATATGAGAAGTTCCTGTTAGGGCAAAGTAGAAAGTTCCGCTCTACCCCAGCTCCTTGGCCGGGTGACGATGGCCTTAAGTGGCAGCGCACTTGAGGTGAACAGAAAGGAATCGGTGCCGCATGTCTCCCTTACTCTTGATGCTCTTGGGCGCAACCCTTGCAAGCGTGCAAGCACAGTCTGAGGCGTCGTCGCCGCCCAATCCTATCGATTCCGTGAACACCTCCCGCACTTTGCTGACGGATGCCATTCGAGACAAAAATCCGGACATTCGAATGGACGCCGCCGAAGCCATGAGCCTCATGAAAACAGACGATCAGGTCTTTCGTGACCTGGAATCCATGCTGCATGATAACGATGTGCTGGTTCGAATCGCCGCCGTTGCTACGCTGGGCAGCTTCAAGGACAAAAGGGCTGCGGCGCCGCTTGAGAAATGTCTTCGCGATCCAGCGCCGGAGGTGGACTTTGCGGCTGCCAAGGCGCTGTTTCAGATGCACGATGGTCGTGGAAAGGAGTTCTTGGAAGAGGTTGCTTCCGGGGAATCCAAAGCAACTTCGAACTACTTTACGAAGAAGGAGCGCGACACCTTGAGGCTGCTTCACACGCCCGCCAAGTTGTTCACCACTGTGGCCATCAGCGCTGTCGGTTTCGTTCCGGTGCCCGGCGTAGGGTTGGGAGTTTCCTCGGCGCAGGGCATCCTCGCTGCCAATGACTCTTCGGCGCGTGCAGCCGCACTGCTGTTGCTCGGTCACGAGAGAGACGCGGCCACGGCGGAGACCGTTAAAGCCGATTTGGCCGACAAGGAGTGGTCTGTACGCGCGGCAGCGGTTCACGTGGTGGCTACACATCCTTACCCTGCGTTTCGTGAGGACCTCATTCCTTTGCTCGACGACAAAAAGGCCGCCGTTCGCTTGCGCGCCGCGGCGGCCTACCTTGCGCTGCAGAAGCCGTTCAAGCATGTTTCAACGTCAAAAACCACCTCAAAGCAGGATCATCCTTGAGCCCGAGCGCCAGCAGGGATTTGCTGCGACACCCGCTGCAGTGAATATCAACCTTCTGCGTAAGGATTGCGGGGCTCGTGCTGGCGCAGCTTGACGCCTGAAACCGCCGCAGGCCGAAAAACCTGTTATACTGACCAAAAGCCGGTAAACCCCGCCCGGGTTTCTGCCGATTAATACAAGGATGAGCACTCCCAGCGTCGGTCTTCAACTCGATCGCCCCCTTGAATTACGTCTCGCACGCCGGCGGGCCGTTGAAACCGCCTTTCGAAAGGGCAGGCCGAAGAGCGCCCACCGAGACTCGCTTGTGTTGCGCGAGCGCTTCCTGTCTGTAACTCTGCGCGCGGCGCTTAAACTCACGGGGCTCTACTCGCGCGGCATGCGCAACGCCCTCGAGCCCGTAGTGCGGGAAGTTCGGTTCCAGTTGGAGGGCGTGCCGGCTAGTTTCGAAGGCTTCCGCATCCTGCATCTCGCGGATCTTCACATCGACGGCATGGAAGGGCTTACGGACGTGATTATGGAGCGTGTGGCCGGCCTCGAGGCGGACGTTTGCGTGATGACAGGTGATTACCGTTTCGCAATTCGGGGGCCTTGCGAGCAAGTTTATTCGCGCATGTGGAGAATTCTCCGCAACCTTCGGCCCCGCCATGGCGTCTTCGCGATTCTGGGCAATCACGACGAATCGGAGATTGCAGTTGAGCTGGAAGGTTTCGGCGTACGGATGCTCATCAACGAGGCGGTGAAGATCACCCGAGGCGGCGAAGGTCTGTGGGTGGTGGGAGTGGACGATCCTCACCGTTACGGCTGTGATGACTTGGAGGGTGCTCTGGAGTGCGTGCCGCCTGGCGCCTTTAAGCTGTTGCTCGCGCATTCACCCGAGCTGTTCCGTGAAGCGGCGGAAGCTGAAGTGGATCTCTATTTGTGCGGACACACCCATGCCGGCCAGATTTGCCTGCCCAGAATCGGCGCGCCGCTGATGAACGCCGATTGCCCGCGGTCTTACACCGGCGGCCGGTGGCGGCACGGTGAAATGCACGGCTATACCAGCGCGGGTGTGGGTTGCTCGCTGTTGCCCGTACGCTATAACTGCCCTCCGGAAATTACGGTCATTGAATTGGCTAGCAAGCCGGGCAGGGCGACGGCGTTGTCAGGCACATTCTAGCCTAGCAGGCTGCGGAAAAACGCCCGGGACCGTGTCATCCTGAGCAAAGCGAAGAATCTGCTTTGTTTGCATTCGATAAGATACAGCAGATGCTTGGCGGAGTTTACTCTGAGCCCCTTCGCGGTGCTCAGGGCCGTTCGCAGCGGAAGGGTGAACGGGCTCAGCATGACAGATTCAAAGGGCGGGACTTCAGCCCAATACTGTTTACTTTAGTATTCTGATGCATTTCGCGACCTCAATCCGAATCTTGCTCAGTTTCTGCCGCCGGCGTACGGGGAACTTACTTTGGGGTCGGCGCACCCCGCGCGGTCGCTGCCTGGCTTGTGGTGCAGGCATCTGGCCTGCTGTGTGTGGCACTTACCTGCTGCCTCCGTCAAGAAGAGGCAGGCTGGAAGCCTGCACCACAAGCCAGGCTTGATTCCTCAAGCCTCGCGGAACAAGTTCTCACGCAGACTCTGAAGGCCCGTCCAGCCTCTGCTCAGAGACGGCGGGGCTTTAGCCCCTGAAGTGATGTGGCATCAGGGCCTAAAGGCCCTTTCAACCCTCGTCCTCCGAGACGGCGGGGCTTCAGCCCCGCCCTTCAGAAGACCGTTAACATGGAGCTTAATGTAGCTGACACTAGCACAGCCCACCCGCGGTTCAAAAGTCCACGGTCAGAAAGGCACCGGCCGTGGCTACCGCGATCACGAAAAACGCTGACTTGGCGACCCGCTATACTGGGGTTTTCAGGTCGTTCACCATAACCCTGGAGTGGCGTCCGCTTTGGTCGT
>JASHYZ010000397.1 GCA_030042795.1 Terriglobia bacterium
TAGTCACGTCTCCTCCCCTCCAGCCCATAACAAATTGAGTACATCGACGCCTATTATGCCAAACCCGGCAGCATGCAGAGAAGGTGATTCGACCCTGTGAAGGGCAGAGCCTAAGCATCTGTGTGAAAGCCTGTGGATTCCCGCTTCCGCGGGAATGACGCATTGGCCTCGAGTGCCCGAGCGCAGCCGCGTCACTCTCTGAGCTATCAACGTCACCCCCGCCAGCAAATCAGCTTGATCTCTGTCATTTCCTCGATGGCGTACCGTGGGCCCTCGCGGCCGATGCCGCTGTGCTTGACGCCGCCGTAGGGCATGTGATCGGCGCGATACGTGGGCACATCGTTCACCATCACGCCGCCGAACTGCAAGGTGCGTGCAGCCTCAAAAGCCTTAGTGAGATCGCGGGTGCAGATGCCCACCTGCAGGCCGTATTCGGTGGAGTTCACCTGCTCGATGGCGTCGTCGAGCACCCGGTAACGATGCAGCGCCACCACCGGCCCGAACACTTCCTTGCAGCACACGTCAAGGTGCGGAGGCACGTCATCAAGAACGGTAGGTTCGATGGTGGCGCCGCGACGGCGTCCGCCTGTCAGCACTCTTGCCCCGGATATCCGCGCCTGTTCGATCCAGGATTCCACCCGCTCAGCTTCATGAACATTGATGAGCGACGCGACGTCCGTACTCTCCTCCAGCGGATGGCCGATCTTGAGCTTGCGAACGCCCTCTACAAACCGGCGCGTAAACTCGCCGGCGATGACCTCCTGCAGATAAATGTTCTGCACGGAGACGCATGTCTGCCCCGAATAGGTAAAGCTTCCGGTGATGCAGCGCGGGATGATGAAGTCGAGATCGGCGTCAGGTTCGATGATCACCGACGAGTTGTTGCCGAGTTCCAGCGTCACGCGACGCAGTCCCGCCTGGGCCCGAATCAACTCACCTACCGGCACACTGCCCGTGAAGGTGATGAGCGCCACGTGCGGGTTCGACACCAACCACTGGCCCACTGTTTCGCCCGGTCCCGTGATCACGTTGTAGGCGCCGGCGGGAGCGCCTGCTTCCTTCACGAGCCGCGCCAAGCGCAACGCCGTGAGAGGCGTATTCTCGGAGGGCTTGTGAACCACGCTGTTGCCGCCGGCCAGCGCCGGGCCAATCTTGTGCAAGGGTAAGTTAAGCGGGAAATTGAAGGGCGTGATGGCGGCGACGATACCCACCGGCTCGCGAACGGTCACGGCCCATCGACCCTTGCCGGCGGGCGCCGCGTCCATGGGAATTGCTTCGCCGTGCAGGCTTCGGGCGGCGTCGGCGGAAGCCAGCAACGTCTGCTGCGCGCGCTCCACTTCAGTGCGGGATTCCTTGATGGTCTTGCCGGCTTCGCTGGCGATGGTGCGGGCAAGCTCTTCGGCATCGCGAGCCACCAGGGCGCGCAGGCGATCCAGTATCTGGGCACGCTCGTAAAGGCTGAGCGCAGCCATCGCCCGCGAGCCTATTTCCGCAGCCTTGATGGCGCGTGCGACGCACGATTCATCAGCCTCACTCACCCGGGCGACGGGCGCGCCATCGTAAGGAAGTGAGATGATGCGCACGGAACCGGTGGATACGGGTTCATCCCCGATCCACATGGGAGATTCGGGCAATTCGACGGCGACAG
Organism: Terriglobia bacterium; assembly: GCA_030042795.1. Next base: position 1,649 of record JASHYZ010000397.1, read on the forward strand.
TAGCCATGGGATCGCTCCTTGGGCAGCATCTGTAGCCCAGCCCACCCATTCGCTGCCGGCCAGCCTTGGCCAAACCGACACGGAGGCCAGCTCTGACACTACCTTTATGAACCCTTGGCGGGCGGATGTCAAAAGGGACCCGAGGAGAGGCCATACCCGCAAAGCAGGAACTTCAGACGGCGCCACGAGTCTTCGAGCACGTCGATCAGTAACGGAAATTCCGCCTGAGTGAAGCGCCTGATCTGGACCGCAGATTGACGCTCAGGAGGAAGAAGCGATCACTGAGGCGCAAGTGGCGAACGTGCGACACGACAACAGGCAACCATGGGCACCCACGGTTCAAAAGCCCACGGTTAGAAAAGCGCTGACTATGGCTACCGGCTACCATGCTCTGCGGTGTACGCAAGTTTGACTCAGTCGAGTGTCACCAGCAAACGGAAGATGCGATTCCGACGCCAACGATAGCGCTCGAAATCCCGATCCAGCGTCAGAATGTCTTCCGTGTTCAGCTCATCAGCCAGATGGTTGAGATACGCGCCTCGGCGAAATCCGCGGCGAGGTCGCGATATTTGCGTAGAATACTCCGGACCGGCGCTGCAGCCCTTGAAAGCTGGAATGGAATCTGAAACACCCCGCGCTCAATGTTTTCCAGCACGGTCTCTGGGGCATCCGGAAACCGGCGCAGGAGGTAACAGCTTTCGGCGATCACCGCCTCACACGTCACCAGCGGCCGGTTCAAGCCTTCCATCGATTTGATGCACCGGGCATGGTACCGCTCGCTGCGGTCGAGAAGCGCGACGATCACGCCGGTATTCACCAGCACCGGCCTTAACGCCAGCACCGGTTTCACCGGCCGAAATCCGTCAAATGTTCTCTGTTGGAAGCGAGATCCGGAATGCCAGACTCAAACCGCCCCACGCCGATCACGCGTTTCGCCGGCGGCGCCCCGTAACACGCTGCCAGCAGGTGCACTCCCTCACGCAACCACCCGTGAAGGGCTCCAGCCAGTCCGCCGCACGAGGCGTTCCAATGCGATCTGAGAACGCCGGTCCAACCGGGCGTGCACCTTTGATTCCATGCATCGATGGTACTACAACTGCCTTGCGTAGTACGTCCCCACGGTACGGAAGGGGCGTTCTCGCTCGGCGATCTAATCCGCCGGCCGGCGTAGACCTTGTTCTTGGAGCGAGGTAGCGCGGCGGAGCCGCAACCAAAGCAGGTTGGGTCGCTTGTGCCACAAGGCTTCGTATG
>JASHYZ010000398.1 GCA_030042795.1 Terriglobia bacterium
TCTGGCGTTCCCGCACTTCGGCCAGCGCCTTGGCGATCACGGTGTCAATAAGGTCATCGGCTTTCACGCCGAGGCCGCGGCGGCCTGAGACTTCCACGTAGCCGCGCCCGGCGTCCTCAGCATCCGGCTCGATTCCCAAAGAGCTGGCGGCGTCAAGCGAGAGGTTCACCACTTCGTAGGAAAAGTGATGAAGATGAGCGGCCTGATTCTCGTAACCGAGCTCGCGAAACGCAGCCGCCACCACCTGCTGCAGGTAGGATTGCCGGCTGTCAATCACCGCATAAGCCTCCGAGGCCTTTCCGAAGGCCGGAGCGGCGGTCGGCGCTGGCGACACGCTGGTGCGCCACAGGTGCTGCCCGTCAGGATACGCATAGAACAGCTCATATCCAAAGTCGCGGCCGAGCAGCCCGAATTTCCAAAGGTGATAAGCAATGTCCTTGCCGACGTAAGTGACCGTGCCGTTGGAGCGGACAATAATCTTCACATCCGGTTCGGTATTCTCTTCGGCCTCGACCGCGTTGCTCTCGGACGCAATCTCGTCTCCGTTCGCGCCTGCCGCATCACCGTCGCTCGCCAGGCTCATCACCCAGCACCCTTTGTTCTTGCCCGAATCTTCGAAACGCAAGGCGCCGCGCTCTTGAAGCAGAGCGAAGGCGTACTTCCAGAAGTCAAGGCGGAGAATCTCACTCTCCTGCACCAGCAGGTCGTAACGGATTCCCAAGCGCTGCACGGTCTCAAGATGCAATCGCAAGATGGCGGTTGAAATCACCTCGGCCATGGCGGCCAATTCATCATGACCTTCCTCGATGGCCTTGAGCGTATTGGCTCGCCGGTTGACGAGGCTCGAATCATCCTGGTAGGCCTGCGTGACGCGCGCGTAAAGATCCCAACAGTAATAGTCGAAGCGCACTGACGGATCTTCGGTGAGCGCTCGCACCTCTGCCGCACTCTTCTTTTCGAGGTAGGCGAAGCCCACCGCGACGTCGGCAACCTGAACGCCTGTGTTATCGATGTAGTTCTGCACCTCCACTTCGCGGCCGGTGAAATGAAGGAGGCGCGTAAAGGTGTCGCCCAGGACGGCGTTTCGCAGGTGACCCACGTGCGCGGCCTTGTTCGGGTTGATGCTGGTGTGCTCCACCAGGACTTTTCCGGCCTCCGGACGAAACTCGCTCCGAACGGCACCTTCCTGATCGGCAGCGACGCGGGTGTCGAATAAGGAGGCAGCCAGCCCCGCCCGATCCAGGTAAAGGTTAAGATAGCCGGGCCCTGCCACGCTAAGCCGGTCGACGCCTTCAAGCGGCAGCATGCGCGCGGCCACGGCTTCGGCAATCTTACGCGGAGGCTGACGAAGCTGTTTGGCGAGCTCAAAACAGTTCGTGATTGAGATTTCGCCCAGATCGACGTTGGGCGGAAATCCAAGCGACGGCGTCTCCGCGTGGATTCCGAACAACTCCTGAACCACCTCTACAAATCGCAGGCGCACTTTCTCGAGGATGCCGAGATACAAAAAAACCCTCCCGTCTTTGACCGCTCGATTCCCGAAGCGCCTGCCCGGTCTCACTGCGTCACGTTGTCAGCAGGTTTTTCACGGTGGGCGGCAGTAACCAGCATTGTTGCAGAAAAACACGCCTGCAGAAAAAACTTTGAGGCTCAGTGGAGGACCCCGCTGACAGACCCCGGACAATAAGTAGGCTAGTAACATGTAGCCTCCCCCGCCGCCCGGGCCGCATTCGGTCTTGGGTTTGCAGCGCCTGTGGAACCGGACCGTCTCACGGTAAGCCGATGACGCTGGCCAAAGACGCAGGCGCGACAGCCTTCACTTCTGGCTCTTAAGAACGAAAATCTGCAACTACTTAGACTAGCACTGCTACGGCACTTCCTCTTCTCAAAAAAGCCTTGAAAGGAAACGCGAGATGGCATTGGTACCCCCATTTTGGCCATTTGGCCTATGTGATTTGCCGCCCGGCTGCCGGCTAGTATATCTCGATCGCCTCGCGCCACCCCGGCGATAAAGAAATAGCAGTAACAAACAAAATGGACGGAGAGAGCGTTAACACGCCGATAGAAACACAACCGGAGCGATTAGGCCACGGAAGAGACGCGGACCGTAAAGGCGGCGGTCCGCACTATGAATTCTCTCCCAAATACGTGTGCGCTATCCGCTTCGATTTTGTTCTTGATTTCTGAATGCGGGATGTTGTAAATACTTTAGGTGTGATATGTAAATGAATTAGGTATACGTGGAAACCATGAGTAAGCCATCGGATTTGATCCAAGGGACGCTCGACCTGCTGATCCTCAGGACGATTTCGCTTGAGCCGAGGCACGGTTGGGCCATCGCCAAGCGCATTGAGCAGGTGAGCGAAGAAGCGCTTCAGGTCACGCAGGGGGCTTTGTACCCGGCGCTCCATCGTCTGGAGCAGCAGGGTTGGGTGCGCGCGAAATGGCGCACCAGTGAGACGGGACGCGAGGCGAAATTCTACGAACTTACGCGGACAGGCTGCGTTCAGCTTGAAAAAGAGCTGGCGCAGTGGGAGCGCCTCTCAAGCGCGGTCGGGCTGGTGATCCGCACGGCATAGGGGAGCGCTGACTTGAAGCTTGAACGCTGGTGGAACTTGTTGCGGATGCAGCTTCGCTCATTCCTTCGGCGGCGTCGAGTGGAAGGTGAACTTGACAAAGAGCTGCGTTTCCATCTCGAGCGGCAGACTCAGGAAAACCTGACAGCCGGCATGACGGCCACCGAGGCGCGTTATGCTGCGAGGCGCCGGCTAGGCGGCCTGGACCAGATCAAAGAGGAGTGCCGAGATATGCGCCGTACAAACTACGTTAACAACCTCGCGCAGGACCTTCGCTATGCGGCGCGGACTCTTCTGAAAGCTCCTGGCTTTGCCGCGGTGGTAATTTTGACGCTAGGGCTCGGCATCGGCGCCAATAGCGCCATCTTCAGTGTAATCGACGGCGTTTTGCTGAAGACGCTGCCTTATCCGCAGCCCGACCGCATCGTTCGGGTGTTCTTCAGCAGCGACACCTATCCGAAGTTTCCGCTGAATCCGTTCGACTTTCGCGACTTTCGGTCGCGCAACCACACGTTTGAGGCATTGGCCGCCTTTACGCGCAGCGACGTTCAGCTCTCGGGATCGGGTGAGCCCGTGCGGCTGTCGGCCTTCCGCGTGACGGCAGGGTACTTTAAAGCGCTCGGTATCGGTCCTGCATTCGGACGCGAGTTCGATGAGAACGATGAACTCCCTGGCAACGGCAGCCTGGTGATCCTGAGTGATCGGGCCTGGCGCAAAGAATTCGGAGCTGCACCCGACATCGTTGGACGAAAGATCACTCTCGATTCACAGCCTGTCACGGTCGCCGGCGTCATGCCCCCGGGTACGGAACATCCGGGGAACAGTTACCACGCGCTGCCCTACGGCGATTCAGTGGATGCCTGGCTGCCTTTCACTTTCCAGGGGAGCCCCAGCGATCGCGGCTCGCACTTCATGGAGGTGATCGGACGGTTGAGGGGCGGCGTTACGCCTGCACAGGCACAAGCGGAAATGAACACCCTGCTGGCCGAGATTGGCCGGGAGCACGGCGGCTATGAGGGCTGGCACATGCTTGTGGTGCCGCTCTATCACGACATCGTGGGGCCCGAGGAGCGTCTGCTTCTGGTCCTATTGGGAGCGGTCGGCCTCGTGTTGCTGATCGCCTGCGCCAACGTCGCCAACCTGCTGATGGCGATGGCGACGGCGAGACAGCGTGAGATCGCGGTACGAGCGGCTCTCGGAGCGCCCCGGTCGCGCCTTGTGCGGCAGATGCTAACCGAGAGCCTGCTAATTGCGTTCCTTGGCGGCGCGCTGGGCATCGCCCTGGCGGTGGGTGGCGTGCGGACGCTGGTCTCGTTGCTGCCGGCAGACTTTCCTCGTGCGGATTCAATCCACGTTAACGGGGTTGTTCTTGCGTTTACCATGCTGATCGCCGTGGCTGCTGGCTTTGTTTTCGGTCTCGCGCCCGCTTTGGAGGCGGCGCACGCGGACCCGCAGCAAGGCCTCCGCGAGGGCGTCCGTGGGTCAACGGCCAGTGCCCGGCATCTTCGGTTGCGAAACGTCCTTGTGGTGGCTGAGGTTTGCTTGGCTTCGGTGCTGCTTATCGGCGCGGGGCTGATGTTGCGCAGTTTCGTCAACCTTCTGCGAACTGATCCCGGTTTCCGGCCGGACCATGTTCTGACCGCAGCGCTCACCCTGCCCTACGTCACGTATAAGACACCCACCGCCATGGCCCGGTTCGAAGACCAGCTCACCACCAATCTCGCAGCGGCGCCCGGCGTGAAGTATGCCGGCATGGGCACAGACTTACCTTGGACGGGTTACGACGAAAACATCGGCGGCTTCACGATCCAGGGCAAAACGCCGCCGCCGGGGGAAGGATTCGTGGAAGGATTCCACGGCAGGTACCACGTCGCGACCCCGGACTACTTTCGTGCCTTAGGCATACCGCTGGTTCGGGGGCGGTTCTTTACCAAGGCCGACAATCCGGATGCGGCCCAGGTGATGATCATCAATTCCACCATGGCCCGGCTCTATTGGCCGCATCAGAATGCGCTCGGCGCGCGAATCGCCTTCACCGACACCCCGAAAGAAAAGGATTGGATGACCGTGGTTGGAATCGTGGGCGACGTCAAGGACAATCCCGCCGCGAGCGGCGCGGAGCCTGCTTTCTGGTGGCCGGCGTTGCAGGTGCCGTTTGTAGCGAATGGCGGGGTGATGTCTATTGCTGTTCGCTCCGACTCCGGCGCGACGCAGCTCGCCAGTGTGCTGCGGCGCGAAGTGCATCGTCTTGACCCCACCCTGGCCGTGGCCGACTTGCGTCTAATGGATCAGATCACGGATGCCAACGTCGCTACCGCCCGCTTCGCTCTGTTTCTGGTAGGTCTTTTTGCCGCGCTGGCCATTGCCTTGGCGGCCATCGGGACTTATGGCGTGATCTCGTACTCCGTCAGCCGCCGGACTCATGAATTCGGGCTGCGCCTGGCTTTGGGCGCGACCCGCTGGCACGTGGTACGCCTGGTGCTGGGCCAAAGCGCTGTCTTGGCGGCAACCGGCGTCGCGCTTGGACTTCTTGGCGCCCTGGCTTTGGCTCGCGTGCTGCGAAGCTTGATTTACGAAGTTAGTCCGGCTGATCCCATCACCTTCGCGACGACCGCGCTCGTTGTCCTTGCCGTGGCCGCCCTTGCTTGCTACCTGCCGGCCCGCCGGGCGACCGAGGCTGATCCGATGAGCGCCCTGCGAGCAGAGTGAGAAAGAGCGGGCAGCGCTGAGGTGCGCGCAGCTTTTCCGTGAAGATCCCTCAATAAATCTTTTTATCTTTTCGTTATTGCAACGGTTGTTTGCCGGTGTTAACGTAGGTCACGCATTCAATGAGCTCTTGCCCTGCCACCCCGCGTAGGCTGAGAAAACTGGAACCCGTTCACAGGTCGCTGGGCCGCGCGTTAACGGATGCTTGGGCCTCGGCGCGGCAAGAGAGATTGTCAGACTCGCGCGGAGATGATCCCTTTCGAAGGGAGCGAGACTGACGGATGGCAGACAATCCCTTCGTGGGTAGTTGGACTTATCGAAGTCTCCTGAACGACCCAGATATCTCAACTCCTTTTGACAAGCTGGAGTTTGGTGTCGGAACCCTCGTAATCGACGATGGACCGTCTGACCAACTTACGGGCACAATCGGCGGCGAGGGATGGTTACTGACGCTCCGCGGCTCGCGCTCCTACGGCTCGCCCGCACAGGTGCGCTTTCAGGGGAAAGGTCTTGTTGGGGACGAGGAATGGATTTACGACTACATCGGATGGCTTGTGCCGGTGTGGCCCGGGAGTACCGACGCGCTCGACCGCGCCGCCATCGTTGGCTCAGTTACGCGCACCATCGCGCACTCCTCGAGCAACGGAGGCGTCGCGCCCGCCGGCGTGGTGGCCTCATTCTACGCCGTCCGCGTGAAATAGCGGGGGGATCAATCCAGATTCTAAGGGAGGTGTCCTATGCATCGCACGCTGGTTCACATGTTGATTTTCATCGCAATTGCGGCTTGCCAGGCGCCTCGCCTTGAAGCTCAGGTTCGCGAATTTGAGCCGCCGCCCACCCTCGTGCCCGTGGGGCCGCAGGCCAGCGCCAAGGTGAGCGCCTTGATGCTGGGTGTTAAGCCCACAGCTCCAGGCGGGTGCGAGCAAGGTACGATCCAGGTGAACGGTCGCATCACGACGGTCACGCTCAAGGAGATGTACGCGGACTCGACGATCTTTAACCCTGAGCCCGACGATCCGTGGCCGGGACACATGGACCCTTTGCACTTGCGGTCGTATGGCGGATGCAAAATGGGTCCGCTGATTACAGTGAGCCCCGGCGACGAACTGCGCGTCCATCTCATCAACGATCTGCCGGCGGATGACCCCTCGTGCCAGTCGAATCCGCCGGTGGGTTTGAGTATGCCGGCGGGAGTAGGATGCTTCAACACCATCAACCTGCACACTCACGGTCTGCATGTGTCGCCGGCAGGAAACAGCGACAACGTGCTGCTTAACATTGCGCCCCAAACGCGGTTTGAATACGACATCAACATCCCGGAAGATCATCCAGCGGGGACATTCTGGTATCACGCCCACCGGCATGGGTCAACGGCGGTGCAGGTTTCGAGCGGATCGGCAGGAATCCTGGTGGTGCGTGGCAATCGGCCGTACACGCCGCCCACGGCGGAGAACCCGCATCCCATCGCGGATATCGGCACGATTCTGCACGACCCCGGCGGGAAGCCGTATCCCGAGCAGTTTTTCTTCTTCCAGCAAATTGCGTATGCGTGCTTCAGCAACCTGCCGAATCAGAACGGCGGGCCTTGGCAGTACATCTTCACCAAGCACGGGCTCTATAGCGCTTTGTCGCCCCCTAAGAACCCGAAAGAGGGCCCTCCCAGTCCTGCAAACTCGGAGTGGATCTGCCCGAAACCCGACGAACAGAACTATGCCTCAAAAGGCGTGATTGAGAATTTCGCGCTGCAACTAGACTCGGCCAGCATTTGGGACACGAACGGACGGTTCACGAGCATCAATGGGGTGGTGCAGCCCACAATTTCGGCGCCGGCGGGACAGATTCAGCGCTGGCGTTTTATTCATGCCGGCATTCACGACACAATCAATCTCCAGATTGTGCCTGCCACTCCGCAGACCGCGACGAATAACCTGCTTTCAGAGTCAAAATTCACGGGCGATCGCATCGAGCAGGCCGCAGACGTGCTGCGCGAGTGCCCGGCGACAACACTGCAGGCTCTGGTGCCGCAGTTCGAGATCGCCAGCGATGGGTTGACACTAACGAGAATCCACACGCTGGCCGGGATGGCAGGGTCAGAGTCAGACGGCGCCAACTATTTACAGCCGGGCTATCGCAGCGACGTGCTGGTGGTGTTTCCACACGACGGATGGTACTGCCTGCTCGATCAGGAGGCGCCTGCGCATGAGCGGTTCCATCCGGGCACGGCGCAGGGGGGCGGTTCGGGACCATCCCGTCCGCAACTGCTGGGCATCATCCACGTAGAGGGCGGGCACGCCGTTGAGGGCGACCTGGGAACATACATCGAAGACGCGCTGTATGAGGCGAATCCGCAGTTGCCGGAACCGGTGCGGAGCGGGCTGAAGAAAGGCGACATTGAGCCTTGGGCGCCGTTTGTCGAGTCTCCTCCGCCCAGCCCGGGGCCTCCGCAGCAGGCGGCGTTCGCGATCAACTTCCCCCTGTTCCAAATCAACGGCACGTCGTATGACCCGAACGTGGTGAACATCCAGCGTCAGGTGAATACCACCGATGACTGGGTTCTCTCGGCTTCCGGCGAGCCGCACATCTTTCACATTCACGTGAATCCATTCGAAGTTATGGATGTGAAGCAGATTCTGCCCAACGGCACGCAGGAGTCAATCTTTGATGCGGATGGGCACTGCAGAAAGGATTTGCCCACGGACCGGCAGGGGCTAGCAAACCAGTACTGCGGGATGTGGCATACGTTCCGCGACACAATCTTTGTTGAAGATAAGTATTACGTGAACATCCGGACCACCTACGACCGCTACATTGGGGAGTTTGTGATTCACTGCCACATTCTGGATCACGAGGACAGCGGCATGATGCTGAACATCGAGATTGTACCCGACCTCAGCGCGCCCGGAGGAGGGCTGGAAAACGCCGGCATGAAGCATTCTCACTGACGCGGGCAGGCACACGAGAAACCCTATTCAACCGTGCGCTCGGGAGCGCACACAGGAGGTCATTATGGCAATCAAAGTTCGCAGGGCAATCACGGAGTTGCAGGACGAGTACACGAAAGGGAACAAGAAGTCTCTGGAAGATTTGATGCGCGCTTTTAAGGGGATCAAGGCGCTTCCCCCGGATGATCCGAAGTCTTTCTTCGTGCTGGGCGGCTATCACGGCGAGCCGTTTCGCGGCGGCGGATGGGGCAGCAGCGCCTACTGGGGCGGCTACTGCAATCATGGCAACGTGCTGTTCCCCACTTGGCATCGCGTGTATCTATACAAGCTCGAGAAGGCCCTGCAGAGTATCCCCGGATGCCAGGACGTGATGCTTCCGTTCTGGGATGAGACCAGTGACGACTCGCTGAAGAACGGGATTCCGTGGGCGCTCACGCAAGAGAACTTTGTGCTCGACGGCGCGCAGATTCCCAACCCTCTGCGGTCGTTCGTGTTCAACCGGAGCATCACCGACAACATCAACGGGGATAGCCCGAACTATAGCAAGCCCCTGAACTACGAGACGGTGCGCTATCCGCTCTCGGGACTGGTAGGGACGAAGGCAGACCAGGAGGCCACCAAGTGCCACAATGAGCAGTATCCGAATTATGCCCAGAATGTGCAGACCCTAAACCTGAACATCATTGCGTGGCTGACTTCGTACATCGTGGTGAACGGCAAACCGATTCAGACGAACGTGCACCAGAAGTATGTTGATTGCCTGGACGCACCTAACTACACGCTGTTCTCGAACACCACCTCAGCCCAGCAGTGGAACCAGGATCACGGAACGGTCATTGTGCCGTTGGAGAGCCCTCACAACAGCATTCATCTGGCGGTGGGCGGCTACGATGTGCCCACCTATGATCGGTCTCCGATTCCGGGAGCAAACGGCGACATGGGCGAGAACGATACCGCCGGACTCGATCCGATCTTCTTTTTCCATCACTGCTTTATTGACCGCGTGTTCTGGCTGTGGCAAAAGAGGCATGGGAAGAC
>JASHYZ010000399.1 GCA_030042795.1 Terriglobia bacterium
GGTGCGTTCATCGGCAGCGGTTCCATGCTGGTGGCGCCCGTGAAAGTTGGACGTGGGGCCTATGTGGCCGCGGGATCGACCATCACCGAAGACGTACCGGCTGAGTCGCTCGCCATTGGGCGGGCACGCCAGGTGAACAAAGAGGGCTGGGTGAAAGCCAGGAAGGAAAGGCGGGCGCGAGGAGCGGACGGAAAACCGTCAGGTGTGGCCCTGCCTGTACCGTCGAAGCAGGCCCGAGGCTAGACCGGTTGACGGCTCGACTGGGCTTGACGCGAAGTTCGCTGTGGCTTAAGGGCGCGACGGCGGTAGCGCCCCAGGGATCTCGATTTTTGGCTGAGTACGCCGGGCGAGCGGTCATTCTTACATGGAATGGTGTAATTTCGGCGCTTTACCTGAAGGGAAGGTCTAATCCTCTGCTACAAGCACTTTCAGTTCCAATAGGTTACAGTTGCAATCCGAGTGGTACGTAGTGTGCTCGTGCTGACGCGGGCTCCTGCGTACACAGTAGGCAAAAGGCAGTAGCCGGGAGGATAGTCATGGCGATCGACGAAGTTCCCCGAGAGGAAAACATTGTAGTCCGCCAATCGAGCGGACCGTGGGTGATAGTCTTCGTGGTGTTGGGACTGCTTGTTCTCGGCGAGATTTACACGCTCAGCAAGGTAGGCTCTATCGGTTCAGTCCAGGCCGACCAGGCGAGCCTACGAACTCAATTGCAGCAATCCACCGATCAATTGAAAACCAAACTCTCGAGTCTGGAGGATGCTAACGCGCAGCAGCTTGATGCCCTGCGCGCCGAACTCGACACCGCGTCCCAAAAAATGGGCAAGTCGGACGGTAAACAACTGGCCCGGGCGCGTGCCTTGGTGGCAAAGCTCGAGAAAGAGACGCTGGCCCAGAATGATGCCTTGAAGCAACAAATGGCCCAGAATAGCGAGCAGATGGGTCAGCAGATTTCGAGCGTTTCGCAGGATGTTGCGGCTACCAAGAGCGACCTCGGCACAACGAAGCAGACGGTGAGCACGCTGCAGAATGATCTTGGCATGGCGCGCAGCGAAATGGGAACGCTCATTGCCCGTAACCACGACGACATCGAGACTCTGCGCAAGCTGGGTCAGCGCAACTACTACGAGTTCACGCTGAACAAGAACCAGGAGCAGACCGTTGCCAGCGTGGGCCTGATCCTGAAGAAGACCAACGTGAAGCACCACCGCTTCAACCTCAACCTCCTGACCAACGACATGGCGATTCCGAAAGACAATCGCACGATCGATGAACCCATATTCTTTGCCACCGGGAGTTCGAAGGAGTTTTACGAATTGGTGGTGAACAAAGTCGATCAAAACACGGTCACGGGATACATCAGCACGCCCAAGTATTCCCAACCTGAGCTTGCAGCCTCAGCGACCTCTCCGTCTGGTAAGTAAGCTCGAAGTGTGGGGAATTGACGAGGGGATGGCTAGGCCTCCTGTACAACTCGGAGGCCTAGCCGCTAGGCTGCAACCGGTAGAACGCGAGCTGTGAGTCTCCATGCCGCAGTAAGCGGACTTGCTCGAGCCGGCCGTAGCTCGGTTCCAGGCGCATGTGACGCGAGTGCTCCGCGATGATCACCGATTCTGGCGCAACAACCGGCGAACGGCTCAAGCCTCGAAGCACGCGGTGATATTCGGCAACCTCGGCGTAAGGGGGATCAAGAAAGACGTAGTCGAACTGGGCTCCCTCGCGCGCCAGCCGCTCTAAACCAGTAACGACCTGACAGGCCAGCAGGCGCACGTCTTCTAACGAGGCGCCGAGGGCCTTCAGATTCCGTTCAATCAACTCTACCGCCGGGCGGTGGTTCTCAATTAACGCTACCATTCGCGCGCCCCGGCTGAAAGCCTCAAGCCCCACCGCGCCGCTGCCGGCGTAAGCATCGAGGAACCGCGAGCCTCTTACCTTCGGTCCCAACACGTCAAACAATGTCTGCCGCATCTGGTCCGAAGTGGGGCGCAAGTTTGCGCCCTTCAACGATCGCAGATGAAAGCCGCGATAGGTTCCGGCGATGATTCTCATGTCTTGATAATGGGAGACTGCCGCTTAAAAACGCCCGCCGTCAGCAGTGTTCAATCGTCAGCCTTGTGTCCAACAACGCGGTCAGGCGACGCTCGCCAGGCCGTAACGTCGCGGCCAGATGCGGCGAAGATAGGCGATGTAGGTTTCAATTTCTTCGGCCGATCCCGGACGCTCCAGAAATGCTGCGGCCTCGCGGCGCGCCCATTCGAGAATCTCCTGGTCGCGCAGCAGGTTCGCAACGCGAAAGGCCGGAATGCCCGACTGGCGCGTGCCGAAGAACTCGCCCGGCCCGCGAATCTTCAAGTCCATCTCGGCGATGCGGAAACCATCCGTGCTCTCCACTAAAGCGCGGAGCCGCTCATCGGCTACTTCGGTCCTCTTCTCGCTAGCCATCAACAGGCAAGTGGACTTGGCGCGGCCGCGTCCGATGCGGCCGCGAAGCTGGTGAAGCTGCGCCAGCCCGAACCGGTCCGCGTGCTCAACCAGCATGACCGTGGCGTTCGGCACGTCCACGCCCACTTCCACAACGGTGGTAGACACCAGTACCTGAATCTCCCCGCCCTTGAAGGCGAGCATGGCGCTCTCCTTTTCGGCGCTCGACAGGCGGCCATGAAGCAGACCTACCCGAAATTCGGGAAAGACATTGTGCGAGAGATGCTGGTGCATGCGCACCGCTGCCTGCACGTCCACGGTCTCGGACTCCTCAATCACGGGATACACCACGAAAGCCTGCTCACCCTGCTGCACACGCCGCCGGACGAGTTCCAGAGCCAGCGGCCGGTCGCGCTCCTCCAGCAGCTTCGTCTGAATCGGCGCGCGGCCCGGTGGCAGCTCATCAATCGTCGAGCTCTCGAGGTCGCCGTAGAGCGTAAGCGCCAGGGTACGTGGAATCGGTGTGGCGGTCATCACCAGTACATCAGGAGGCAGCCCTTTGCGGATGAGTCGATGGCGCTGGAGCACTCCGAAGCGGTGTTGCTCGTCTACTACCACCAAGCCCAGCCGGGCGAAGTCTACATCTTGCTCGATCAGAGCGTGTGTCCCAACAATGAGATTCAGTTCACCGGCCGCGAGGCGCTGCTTCACTTCGGCCTTTTCTTTGCCCTTGCGCGCGCTCGTCAGCAATTCCACCTGGTACGGCAGCGGAGCCAGGAGTTGCTTCATGTAAAGGTAGTGCTGGGTCGCCAAAATCTCGGTCGGAGCCATCACGGCCACTTGGTAACCGTTGTCGATGGCAACGATGGCCGCTTGTAGCGCCACGATCGTCTTGCCCGAACCTACGTCGCCTTGCAGAAGACGATTCATGGGCCGCGGCGCGCGCATGTCATCCACGATCTCGTGCAGCACTCGCTTCTGGGCAGCGGTGGGATGAAAGGGCAGCACCTGCTTGATGGCGCGGCGCGCACTTTCCTTAACCTGAAACGCGATGCCCTCGGCGGACTTCATGCGTCGTCCTCTCAGGATCAAGCCGGCGCTCACGTTGAAAAATTCCTCGAAAATCAGCCGTTTTTGCGCGGGAGTGCGGAAGTGCGCCAGATCCTCGAGAGGCTGCTCCTTGTCAGGAAAGTGTGTGAGTCGCAACGCCGCGCTGCGGTCCGGAAGCTGGTTGCGGGCGCACACCGAAGCGGGCAGAATCTCCTGGACATGGCCATTGACGGCCGTAAGCCCGGCCCAGACGAGCCTCCGCAGAACGCGCGGGCTGAGTCTGCCGATGGATTCGTAAATCGGCACCACGCGGCCCACCTCCAAGGATTCGCCGCCAGCCGCCGCTTCCTCAGTGAGGATCTCGAACTGCG
>JASHYZ010000400.1 GCA_030042795.1 Terriglobia bacterium
AACAGTTAGGGCTTCAACGGCATCCACGTCATGCGCAAGCTCGTGGGCGGCCGACTGATAGTCCGCGAGATCGCTATCGCGGCCGGTGACGCCGTACCGTTGCATCGATGACGTCACTCTTATTAGGCTGCCGCGAAGATCCTCGATTGCGTCAAGGACTGCGTTCGTGTGCCTCACCCACCGGTTCGACGACATCACTCGCTGCGTGATTTCGTATTGCCAAAACCCTGTGAGAATGAGCAGCCCGAACGCTGCACCCAGCCAAATCTCAATTTGAAACGGAAGAAGCCGGCGCATGCACTTACCATTTCCTTTTGGTTCTCGATGGCACCATACCCTTTTGTCCACTCAAGACGGCCGCGAACACGCCGGCCGCGGTAAAGATTCCCGAACAGCATCTTCGCGGTTCCCTGCTGTGGAATGGCGGGCTCCAATCCTGGCAGCAGCCAGCGCTCATACCATCCTCCTTTGTGCCCCTGCGGGCGCCTGGCGGGCAAGCCAAATCCTGCCAGGACAGCGGCGGCGAGTATACCAATTGCCGGTTGGTTCGCTACCCAGCCTGAATATTACCATAGTGTTAATAGTGTTGCAAAAATACTCTCAATCCAAAACCGAATGTGGAAATCGCCAACCCTCTTCGTCGGGAGCCCCTGGCGTTTGGCAATAAGTTCGCCTACGGCAGTGGTCTACGGCGAGGGATCCCCATTGCCGTCCACTTGGTTAGGGCCGGCTCTACCCCTACATCATCAAGGGCAGTTCACCGCTTCGGGTGGATGACGCAGGATAGGCGTGAAGGGTGCCGGCTACGACGCGTCCCACTTCAACATCAGCCAGCGTATTCGGCGGGAGCGCGCCGATTGGTAGGGCGACTGGCAGGTAGTTGCTCGTGATCGCTGTCGCGGACTCGCTGCCCTTGCCGGCTAGAGTTAGCGCCGAGAGCGTGTGTCCGGTCTGCGCTTCCAGGAAAGTCTGCCGTTTCCTGGCGATCAGCGCTTGGAGATCTCTCACTCTTTCGTGCGCGACACGCCCATGGACTTGCTCGGGACGGGTAGCCGCAGCCGTTCCGGGCCGCGCCGAATAGGGAAAGATGTGCAGGTAGGTGAAAGGCAGCCGGTCAATAAATTCCATACTGGCTTGGTGGTCCTGCTCAGTCTCTCCCGGGAAGCCGGTCATGACATCCGCGCCGATTCCGGCCTGCGGCAGAGCTTCGCGAATGGCCAAAATGCGATCAGAGTACTGTGAGGTCCAGTAGCGGCGATTCATCAGGCGCAGGATGCGATCGGAGCCACTTTGCAGCGGAACATGAAAGTGGTCGGCCAGGCGGCGTTCACGTGCGACAAGCCGGATCAGGGACGGCGTGACGTCCATGGGCTCGATGGAGCTGATGCGCACGCGCGCCATCGGCGTTTTGTCGAGGATTCGCTCAAGCAAGCCGTGAAAGTTGATTGTACGGTTGAGGTCGCGCCCGTAGCTGCCCAGATTGATGCCCGACAGGACAACCTCCTTGAAGCCTTGACGCGCCAACTCCTGCACTTCGCTGACCACACGATGGGGCGCAAGGCTTCGGCTGGCTCCCCGGACAAACGGAATGACGCAGAAGGCGCAGTGAGCGCTACAGCCATCCTGCACCTTGAGTGTGGGGCGGGTGCGGTCATCCGCAAGCGTGGGGGCAAAATGAAACTCAGTACCGATCTCGCCTGCCCATACTTGTGCCGGAAACTGCGGCGTCGGGTCCGATACCCTCACGGGCGCTCGCTGGCCGGTACTCTCCCGCTGGTGGCGCGCCGCGAGACCGTGATCACGCGCAGTCCCTCGCAGTTCACCGGCCATCTCCCACTTGAGCGCCTGCGCAATGCGATGCTTGTGAGAGTTCCCAACCACCCAAGCCACACCCTCAAGCGCTGCGATCTCCTGCGGCGCCCGCTGCGCGTAGCACCCGGTCACCAGGATGCGGCAGTGCGGGTTCAGACGGTGAATTCGACGGACCACCCGCCGCACTTCGGCATCGGCGGCGGCCGTCACCGTGCAGGTGTTCAGCACGGCGATATCGCCTTCGGCCAGTTCGCTAGCCTCCTGAAATCCAGCCTCGATCAACTGCCGTTTCAGCGCCGCGCCATCCGCCTGGCTCGCCCGGCAACCAAAGTTGGCAAGATGGAAGCTCCTCATGGATCTATTCTAAGCTAACAGGCTGCGGAAAAAGACGCCCAACCTGTCAATCCAAGGAACCGGGGGCGACGAGAAACCGCACATCTTCTTTGTTTTCAGAGCGATATTCCTCGCTTCGACAGGAATGACAGCATTGGCAGGCCCTCTTCCGCAGCCTGCCAAAGGATTGTGCAGTTAGGCAGGAACCACTTCAGCGGTTCTAGCGGGAACCGACGGCATTTCCAGAGGACCGAACCGGCCGCCCGCCACATTCCAGGGCTCAGGCGCACCAGCGGTGGCCTACAAGTCCTCCGCTGTTGGGGGAAAGCAACCGTCGCAATCTCAGGCGTGGGCCCGACGCTGCTGGAAGCATTCGCGGCAAAAAACCGGCCGGCCCTGGGTCAACTTGAAAGGTACGGTGGTTTCCTTACCGCATTGCGAACAGGTCGTGGACGTAACGGTACGCTGCTTGCTTGGCCCGCCTGCGCCTCCGGGTTGGTTGCGATGAGTCTTACACGTCTTGCATCGCTTGGGGTCGTTTCTGAGGCCCTTCTCCGCGTAAAAAAATTGCTCTCCGGACGTAAACACAAAATCGGTACCGCATTCAACACACTTCAGAACTCTATCCCGGTACTCCATCTCGCGGCCCCCCTTCGGGCCAATAGATCATCGGTCGCGCCGGGCCGAGATGGAGCGGAGGTTAAGCCTTCGACCCCCACTCCGATTTCAATGTTATTCCCGCTCCAGTCTCGCCTTCTTGCGAACGCGCTTCCGAGCTAAAGCCTCTTTAACTCGCCGTTTCTCGCCGGGTTTCAGGTAGAAGGAGTGTCTCTTAATTTCTTTGATGATATCCTCCTGCTGGACCTTGCGCTTAAAGCGGCGTAGTGCGTTTTCTAAGGATTCGCCTTCCTGAAGTCGTACTTCAGCCAATTGCTATCTCACCCCGCTTCCGTTGCTGTATGCCATGGACATAACTACCATTAAAAGCTTTTGAGATTGTCGCGGATCGCTGTCCGTCTAGTCAAGAGAATTTTTCCGGAATGCATAGTTGACGCCAAGTTGAAACCACCCCCGCCTCGATTGGCCCCCACTTCAGATCTTCTGTTCCTTCCAGCGTCCGCGGCGAAACAGGATGGCGCTGGCTGCAGCGATCACCGACTCCGCGATGAGGATTGAAAGGTATGCGCCCTTCGAGTGCAAGCCCGTCGGCACGGCCAGGACGTAAGCCACGGGAATTTCGATCAGCCAGTAGCCGAACAAGAACACCACAGTGGGCGTTCGTGTGTCCCCGGCGCCGTTGAACGCCTGCAACATCACCATGCCAAAGGCGTAGGCGATGTTTCCGTAGCTCAACACTCGCAGGCAGGAGGAGGCCAGCGGCACCACAGCCGGATCCGTCGTGAAAAGCCGGATGATAGGCTCCGCCCAAAGTATGAACACCACGCCGATACTGCCGAGGAACAGCATGTTGTAGAGGCCGGTGAGCCAAACTGACTTCTCTGCGCGGTTCGGTTCGCGCGCCCCCAGGTTCTGGCCCACCAGGGTTGCGGCAGCATTACTCAAGCCCCACGAAGGCAAAATGGCGAAGATCACAATGCGGATGGCCACCGTGTAGCCGGCGAGCGCCGCGGCTCCAAACAAGCTGATAATTCGCACCAGACCGATCCAGCTCGTGTGCGCGATCGTAAACTGGAGGATGCCGGTGGCCGACACCTGCAGCAGACGAAGCATGACGCTGGCCTGCAGTCGAATCTGGCTCGCCAGCACGTGGATACGCTCTGTGCCCTTGAGGAGGCGGTAGAACTGGTAAAGCACTCCGATGCCACGTCCCGTGAATGTGGCCAGGGCCGCGCCGGTGACGCCGAGCCTGGGAAACGGACCGATGCCAAAGATCAGACAAGGATCCAGAATCAGGTTGATGATGTTCGAGACCCACAGCAGCCGCATGGCAATCGCTGCGTCGCCAGCGCCGCGAAACACGGCGTTGTTCAAGAACAGCAGCACGAGCACGCCGCACCCACCCAGGTAAATGCGGGTATAATCCGCGCCTATCGCAACGATGGCGGGTGTTGCACCCATCAGCCGGAGCAGATTGGGCGCGAGCAAGAAGCACGGCAAGCCGATCACCAGAGACACACCAACGCCGACGAAAATCGCTTGCACCGCGGCCACCGCCGCAGCTTCCGGATCCTTTTCGCCGATGCGCCGCGCCACCATGGCGGTGGTCGAAAGGCTCAAACCCATGCCTGCGGCGAAAATCAGGCTCGCCATTGATTCGGTGAGGGCGACGGCA
>JASHYZ010000401.1 GCA_030042795.1 Terriglobia bacterium
GAGGGTTTCAAAGTTGAGCACCGAGAGCAGGTAGGTTTCAACGATCTGCGCCTCGGCGATAGGCGCCGTGACCTGCAGGATGGGCTCACTGCCAAAGATCAGCGTCCCTTCGGGTACGGCATGAATGTCGCCGGAAAAGCGAAAATGGCGAAGGTAATCAAAAAAACCATCCGAAACTGTTCGGAAGCCGGGCAAGCTGCGGAGAAAGGCTACATCGTCTTCCGTGAAGTGGAGGTTTTCAAGATAGCCCAGCGCTGAATCAAGGCCGGCCGCCACCAGGTAAGAGCGCTCGGGCGGCAACTGCCGCACGAAAAGCTCGAAGGTAGCCCGCACCGGAGCACGATGCTCAAAGTAGGCCGCCGCCATCGTCAGTTCGTAAAGGTCAGTGAGCAGCGCCCGGTTGTTGTAAGCTTCGATCATTTTGACACGTCGCGGACGATCTTCCTCAGTTCGTCCCACATCTTATGGATGCCCGGCTTCGCGCCGCCGGTCTCAAAACCAGTATGTTTTTGAGGCAGAATGAAGTCAACTTGCGACCGATCCGAGATTTGACGGGGGGCGCATCGAGCGGATAAACTCCACAGTGGGATCGAAAATGTCATGAAAATCTTCCTGAGCTACGCAGCGCCCGACCGCGAGTTCGCCAAGAAACTGGCGTCCGATCTTGGCCGGAGGGGTTACGACGTCTGGGATCCCGAAACCCAACTCTTACCTGGCGAGAATTATGGCCTCAAGCTGGGAAGAGCCCTTAAAGATTCCCAAGCCATGATTGTTCTGCTCTCCCCGGATGCGGTGAAATCCGCTTCTGTCACCCGAGAAATTGAGTACGCCATCACTAACCGGAGTTATGAAGGGCGGGTCTTCCCGGTCCTCATCCGGCCCACCGACGGCATCCCTTGGATTCTGCGTAAACTCGGAATACTGAACACCGACGGCAGAACCGACACCGTGAGCAGACGCATCGCGAATGCTCTGAAGCGAGCGGCCTAATCCCTGTCTTATGGCGCCACGAGAGCGTACCCTGCCTCGCGAAGTATTCCTCTCACATTCGGCTCGAGACCGCCGGTTCGCTGATAGGCTCGCAACATCCTTGCGAAGCAACGGTATTCCTGTTTGGTACAGCAGCACTAATATTGCCGGCGCCCAGCAGTGGCATGATGAGATCGGCGAAGCCCTTCTCCGCTGCGATTGGTTCGTTGTCGTGCTCTCACCAAATTCCGTCAAATCACGCTGGGTCAGACTCGAACTCGGTTTCGCGTTGAGAGAAGCACGCTATGACAATCGAATCATTCCGCTCCTGCTAATAAAACCATGCGACCACCTGACGCTGTCCTGGACCCTCGGCGGAATTCAGTTCGTGGACTTCAGCACCAGCTTTGATGGCGGATGCCGGAACCTGCTTCGCGTCTGGGGTCTGGGCTACAGACTGGACGCGGGTAGCCGGCGAAAGAAATGACGAGTGTCCGCGGATACCTGGCTCACATTCGGCCGCAAAATCCTTTCCCTCAATGCACTTTCACCAGCACGGCTCCGTGCTTCGGCACCTCGGCTGAAAACATCCCCGTGAATTTGCCCAAGTCCTTTTTCGCCCACAGGTCGCGTATCTCTGCAGGCTTGAAGACGCCGATATTCTTCAGGCTCAGAGTCATTCGCTCACTATCTTCGCCTCGATTCATCAACAGCACGGCGGTAGAGCCATCGGCAAGCGGTTTGGCCAGGATTTCATAAGGTCCATCGCGCGAAACCCAGTGCCCCTGAATGCCCTTCGGGTCCTGGTCGACGGCGATTGCTTCGGGGTTTGTCAAGATGGCCAAGGTCTCGGGCGTCATTTTGGCAAGGTCGTTGCCCGCGAGCAGCGGCGCCGCCAGGATGCACCACAAGCTCATGTGGGTGATGTATTCGTCGCGGCTCATATGACCGTTGCCGACTTCGAGCATGTCCGGATCATTCCAGCGGCCGGGCCCGGCGTACTTCTCAAGACCCTCCTCGGAACTGGCGTTAAAGTACATGCTCTGGTAGTTGTCGGAGATATCATCGGTGGTGCGCCACAGGTTTCCGCCCACGGACGCACCCCAGCGCCACACGGCTCTTAGGCCGTATTGGCACATACTGAAGACGATTGGCCTGTCCGTTTTCACCAGCGCGTCGTGCATTTTCTTGTAAACAGCCGGCATCTCCTCAGCCTTGTAAACGCGGGAGGCGCTGCACCAGTCATACTTCAAATAGTCCACACCCCAGGCCGCGTACTGCATGGCATCCTGTTCCTCGTGCTTGTAGCTGCCGGCATAGCCGGCGCACGTCTTCGGACCTGGCGAAGAATAGATGCCTAACTTCAAGCCCTTGCTGTGAACGTAATCGGCGAGGGACTTCATGTCCGGAAACTTTGCGTTAGGATGGATCACTCCCTGGGCGTCGCGTTCACCCTGCCAGCAGTCGTCGATATTCACGTAAACGTAGCCGGCATCCTTCATGCCGTTGGACGCAATCGCGTCGGCCGCCGCCCGCACCACCGCGTCGCTTACCTTGCAGGCAAAATGGTTCCAGCTATTCCAGCCCATCGGCGGAGTGGCGGCTAAACCTCCATCCTGCGCGCGCGCCGGCAGTGTCAACCCACAGGCTAAAACCAGCAGCCCGATACTGCACCGCAGCATTTCTGCGGCCTTCGACCTCACCAGCATCTCAGCCCTCCCTTGATTCTCACGTTCGAGCACCGCAGTCTACTCCGCGTGCCTCGCGGATTGCAACCGGAGTATTTCCGATTCTGATCCGGCCATGACTGCTGACGTCATTCGGGGATTCCCGGCACGGGGATCACTGCAACGGTCCAAACTCCTCGTCGACAATATCGGTGAGGATGCTGGAAAGCTCGCGGCCGATTTCGCCTTCCGCTGCCTGGCTGAACTTGAGCCGTTTGTCGAACGGCTCGAGGAGGTGGATGACGATGTCACCGTGCTGCCGGGAGATCTCCACCACGACCGCCTGCGGTCTGGAATCGAGCTCCCGATGCAGGACTTTTCTGACGATTGTGTCGAGCGGTTGAGGAAGCACCCCCAAAATGTTTACGGACACCGTTCCCTCCAGGATGCGCCTTGACTCACGCCCGGCACGGAGCGCCATTCTCCCGCAGAATGCCGGGTCTCTCCCGCTTGGTCCCGCATCCTCAGTCCTTCGCTTACTTGTTCAGCGTTGCCGTTGCCGGGCGCCGCCAGAGCAAGTAGGCTTTGATGAAAGGGTCGATGTCTCCATCGAGCACACGGTCCGTGTCACCAACCTCAAGTTTGGTGCGGTGGTCCTTGATAAGACGATAAGGGTGCAGGACGTAAGACCGCACCTGGCTGCCGAAGTCGATATCCGCCTTGGAGGCTTCGAGCTTCTCGGTTTCCGCGCGCTTCTTTTCGAGTTCCAGCTCGTACAGCTTTGAGCGGAGGATTTTCATTGCCATCTCACGGTTGCGATGCTGGGAGCGCTCGTTCTGGCACTGCGCGACAGTGCCGCTAGGAATGTGGATGACACGAACGGCCGAGTCCGTGGTGTTCACGTGTTGGCCCCCGGCGCCTGTGGAACGGTACGTCTCGACGCGGAGTTCCTCCGGCTTGAGCTCGATGGTGATGTTCTCGTCGATTTCCGGGCTGACGAAGACTGATGCGAAGGAAGTGTGCCGCCGGGCTGCGGAGTCGAAGGGTGAAATGCGGACGAGGCGGTGAACGCCGATCTCGGATGCCAGCAGACCGTAAGCGTACTCCCCCGCGACGGAGAAGGTGGCTGATTTCAGCCCGGCCTCTTCGCCGGCCTGAAAATCCAGGAGGGCGAATTTGAACCCGCGCCGCTCACACCAGCGGCGGTACATGCGCAGTAGCATCTCGGCCCAGTCCTGGGACTCGGTTCCGCCGGCGCCGGGATGCAGGGTCACGATCGCGTTCAGCCGGTCATTTTCGCCGCTCAGGAGGGACGCGGTCTCCAAACGATCGAGGTCTTCACTGAGGCGTGCGATTTCGCTTTCGAGCTCCGGCTCCACCTTCTCGCCTTCGCGCGCCAGCTCGAAATAGGCGTCGATATCGGAGAGGCGCTGCGCGAGCCGCTCGTCCTTTTCGATGGTTTCTTCCAGGCGTTTGCGCTTGGCTAGAATTTGCTGGGCGGCTTCGGGGTTTTGCCAGAAATCGGGCCGGGCGATTTCGGGATTGGACGCTTCGAGCTCACGGCGGCGGGCGGGGGCGTCAAAGAAAACTCCTGAGTTCATCGGTACGCTGCCGGAGGCCTACAAATTCTCTTTCAAGTTCTTCGATCACGGGAACTCCTCACTCGGGGTTTGTTGGCGGACTGCATCGAACCGCCCGATTAACTGCTACAGTCCCTGGACGAACCATGTTCCCTCAATGGATTCCCGCTTACGCGGGAATGACGGCAGAAGCTGGTGTTGCTTAGGCGTCAGCCACCACAAGAACCAAACAGCCCCACCTATTGCTCCCTGTCTACTGCCCATTGCCAATTGCCGACTACTTTCCGCCGACGGCCTA
>JASHYZ010000402.1 GCA_030042795.1 Terriglobia bacterium
CGTTCAGTTGCCTGGAGGTCCAAAACGAGCTTCTGAAAATCTGTGTTCTTGATGAACGACAGATCAATATTTATAGGAGCCGTTTCATAATGGTCGATTGTGGCGGATAGTTGATTAAGCTGCCCAATAAGTCTTCTCGCCTCAGTCTTCAAAGCTATGAGTTTTGGTTTTATGTTCAGAATAGCTTTGAACTAACCGTCCTACCGCTGCCGCCTGATCGTTCTCGCTCATAAAATATCCGCCTGTTATTTGCATTAGGGCACACTCCTATGCTAACGTGAATGTGCCATCCTTCCAGCTTAGCGGCGCCTCGGAAACGCCGTCAAAGCCCTCACGCCTGAATCTTGCCCAAATTGTGACTCCATCATAGCGGAGGCACAATGGAAGCGCAACTCCTAGAAAAGGATTATTCTGTAGCTGAGTGCCAGCCTGAGAATCCGGCGCTCAGAATCTTGCAAGCTTGGTGTGATCTTCACTTCGGAAAAGGCGAGGCCCCTGAGTTTATGCTCTGTCCGTTTTGCTCCCACCAAGTAGCGCCACTATGGCAAAAGGTACTTGTGATTACCGATGATAGAGGGCAGCCACTTCCGGCTCCGCACGACCTTATATCCTCCAAGCTTCCTGATGGGGCTTCGGTATTCGTCTACCTCGCCTGGGCTCGTTGTCCAAATGAGACGTGCCACGAGATATTAGTAGAAGTAAAGCGTAATTTGACGGATCCTTACTCTAGCTATGTCCCACTTAAGGAAGCTTGGTTTGCCGTTCCCCAGCATGGTTATGAACGCACCTTGGATTATCTGGTTACAGGGCATTTTCGCGATGATTTTTTAGAGGCTTGTAGAATTCTAGATGACAGCCATCGTATGTCTGCCGTTCTATCGCGCCGCATTTTGGCAGATTTACTTGAGCAATACGCAGGCCTAGATGATTACAATCTTGCGACCAGAATCGACAAGTTTATATCTGACCCTGCCCATCCATCAAGAATTAGGCAGAGCTTGCATTACCTGAGGGAGATAGGAGACTTCGCAGCGCACACCCAGAAGGATAAGAAGGATGACATTGGCCAAGTGTTAGAGGCCTCAAGAGAAGAAGCCGAGTGGACGCTAAAGGTAGTCGAAGACCTGTTCGACTATTTCATCATCGGTCCTGAAAGAGACAAGGCTATGCGTCTATCAATGGACGCCAAGCTCGAAAAGGCCGGACGAAAGCCTGTCAAGAAGCTCTCTCAATAACTCCATACGCCTGTCACGCATCCAAAAAGCTTAGCACATTTTGTCAGTGAGGTATATTATTACCCTAATTTGGCGTGGTCCACACAAGCCCCTTAGAATCAGTAAAGCTTGCCAGGTTGGTCGAAGCGAGTGACACGGTTCAGGCTTGGGATCGAGGCGGTCCCGACGACGTCCAAGAGGGCTACACATGTTGCCTGGGGTGTATGGCAGGAGCGCCTGAGCGGTCAAACACATTCACCAACGGATCGGGAACCTTTATCCATCATGACGAGCCTTTACTTGTGTTTCAATGGGTCTCTGGCGTTGAGCCAACTCATTCTGGGTTCTCCGGTGTTTCTTCCCGTGCTGCGGACTCTTGATGCCGCTTGGCCACTTCTTTGTCCTTCGCATACATCTTCTGAGCGACCAGACCGTATATTAACACCGCCACGACCGCCAGAACCGCCGCTGCCACTGCCAAAACTAGCGCTACAGAGCTCCGCATCCGAATTGTCCTCAAGTGCTACTTTACTCTGCGTGCTACCAGAAATGAAATGTTCGCGCCGGGCTGCGGGGTTCCCTGCTCCGTTTCCCCGGCTTGCCAGGGGTTTAGACCCGATGCTAGCATCATGCTAGCAGAGGAACGAATATGGCAACGTTGACCATCAGAAATCTGCGACCCAGCGTGGTGAAGTCGCTGAAGTCACTGGCGCGAAAGAAAGGACACTCCATGGAACGCGAGATTCGTGACCTTTTAGAGGAGTATGTCGCTGAGCGAGCTTCGGTATTGGCGCAGATTCAGGCTGCTTGGGCAGAACAAGTCCGCCGTCCGAGCGCGAAAGAGGTGGACGAATGGATCGTCGCCGGCCGCGACTGAGAGCTGTGGTCGATACCAATGTGGTGGCCTACTTCCTTCTGGGCACGCAACCGTTCGTAGACGAAACGAGCGAGTTCTGGCGCGCAGCCACAGAGACGATGGCACCGGCGATCTGGGAGGCTGAGCTGGCTAACGTGGTGTGGATGGCGATCCGTAGCGGCGTCATTCCAGCTCCACAAGGGCCAAGGCGGCTCGATCTTGCCGCCCGCCTTGGCATCCATTCAATTCCCAGCCGTACCCTGTGGCACGGAGCGCTTTCCCGCGCTGTTGAGTCGGGACTTGCCGTTTACGATGCTCTTTTTGTCGAGCTTGCCAGCCGGGAACACGTACCCTTAGTCACTTTTGACAACCGCATCCTGTCCGCTTTCTCCGACATCGCTAATCGTCCGCATGCGCTGCTACGTGGCTCGTCACGCAATCCAAGTTAGCGCACACGAACTCTTCCATCTGACCCTACGCACTCAGCCGCCGCAACGGCAGCCGAATCAAGCAATAGGTCACAATTCCGAAGGCTGCGAGCGAAATCCATCCGCCCCAGTTGGCCACGAAGCCGAACACGTCTTTGCCCGTGAAAACGTGGGTGAGCGACGGGATGCCTTCGATGAACAGCACGGCGAGCAAAATGCCTGTGATGGCTTCTCCCGCGATGAATCCCGAAGCCAGCAGTGTGCCGCGCTCTTCGAACTTGGCTTTTTCCTCGGCATTGAGATTCTGCCTCCGGGCCGCAACATCGGCCAGCCACTTAATAGCGCCGCCCACGAAGATCGCCGAGGTGGTTTCGAGCGGAAGGTACATGCCTACCGCGACGAGCATGGGCGACGGCGACTCAATCATGATCAGCGCCACGCCAAACAGGCATCCCATCAGCAGCAATCCCCAGGGCATTTGGCCACCGACAATGCCTTGGGCCAGCTCGGCCATCAGGCCGGCCTGCGGTGCGGGCAGCTCACGTCCACCGATTCCGCCTGTCGCCAGGTTGGCCTCGTGCAGAGCAATGATGGGCAGCAGAAGGAAGAAGGAAACCGCGGTGACGCTGAACACCTCAACCAGTTCCATTTTCCAAGGCGTGCCCCCAAGCAGATAGCCCGCTTTCAGGTCCTGAATGAGGCTTCCCGACACACAGCAGGCGCAGCAGACCACCGACGCCACGCCCAGCACCGCCGCTACGCCGCCGAGTCCCTTGGCGCCGATGCCGATCATCACCAGTGCTGCGATCACCAGTGCGCACAGCGTAAGGCCCGAAACCGGCTGGTTTGACGAACCAACGAGCCCTACCAGATAGCCACCCACGGCGCTGAGGAAGAACCCGGCGATGGTCATCACCACCGCGGCCAGAATGGCAGCGCTCCAGCTTTGGGCAAAGTGTTCGTAGATGATCGTGATGGGGATAACGAGGGCGGCGATGGCGATGATGATCCATTTGATCGGGATGTCGATGTCGAGCCGGGTCTTCTTGATGATTTCGGCGCCATGATGCTCGGCGGTCTCAAACGCGCCGCGCACTGAGCGCATGATGGAGTCGCGCATACTCCAAAGGGTGTAAACCGTTCCCACCAGCATGGCGCCCACCGCGATGGGTCGAACCACGTTGTACCAAACCGTGTAGGAGACCAGGTCCCAGGGCGCTTGGGCACCATTTACCGCGCCGCCGCTGAGGCGGGCGGGCAAGTCAGGGTCAATGAAGATCACCAGGGGAATCAGCAGCAGCCAGGCGAAGACTCCACCCGAGAAATTGATGGCAGCCAGGCGCGGTCCGATGATGTAACCGATCCCGATCAGCGCCGGTGAGGCTGAGGGTGTGGTGTAAGCAAAGCCGCCCGTGTACGTAACCTGGCCGAGTAGTTCCTTCTGGTAGCCGAAATAGCTGATCACCGATTTCGGAAAGCGTACGAAAAAGGACGTAGAATCCTTGAAGAGCTGAAACCCCTTTTCGTCTTTTAGGATTTGCAGAACAGCGCCCAAACCGAGCGCGCCAAAGATGTACTTGGGCGCGTCAGCAGCGCCCTCCTGGCCTGCCTTCACGATCTCCGCCGCGGCCGTACTTTCAGGAAACGGCAGATCAGTAGAGTCCACGCAAAGCGGCCGACGCAGAATAATAATGAAGAAA
Source organism: Terriglobia bacterium (assembly GCA_030042795.1). The sequence continues at coordinate 4,199 of JASHYZ010000402.1, forward strand.
ACGCCCAGCAAACCGCCAGCCACCAAAATCAGAGTGCCCACCCAAAAGTGACTGCGCAAATCGGTCCACAGGCGCTGGCCGCCGACATTCACCATCATGAAGGCGGGAATAGTGAAGATTGCGCCGGCCACCAGCGCCTCGCCCACCGAGGCTGCGGTGCGGGTGATATTCTGTTCCAGGACGCCGCCGCGGAAAAAGGGCAGGCGGAAGAGGGCGATGGCGATAACCGCTGCTGGAATGGTTGCCGCCACCGTCTGACCTGCCTTCATACCGAGATACGCATTGGCCGCACCGAACACCGCTGCCAGGATGATCCCGGTAATTGCAGCCTTTAAGGTGAACTCGGGACTCTGCGAGTCGGCAGGCACATAGGGCTTGAATTCAGGCACGAAAGCCTCCGGCAGGCGCTCTCGGAGCGCACGGCGAACGAAAGTGGAATTCGGCACTATATCACGCAGCAGAGCACGTAGGTTACGGGTCAAGGTTCTGCGGCCTCAGTTCCGCACCGTGAGCCAGCCATCAATTGGAAATCGCAAATCACAGATCGAAAATCAGCGAGTGATAACAATTGGCAACCGACCGCAATCGACGACCGGCAGTCTGAGAGCGAAGGTCGAACGACTCGTAACGATTGGCAATCGACTGCAATCAAGGAGTCGAATCGAAAATCGACAATCGAAAATCGACAATCGGAAGCTGAATGGCTCTCACTGAATATCGTCGCAAACGGAAATTCGAGGAAACGCCGGAGCCTGCCGGG
>JASHYZ010000403.1 GCA_030042795.1 Terriglobia bacterium
GGTTACTTTGTGGGCTCGAACTTTTCGAGCGATCCGAAGCTGACCCAGGAGGAGACCACCTTTAACCCCGATGACCCTGAGACCTCGCCGAACGCCCGGCACATCCGCTGGGACGAGCTGATGGGGCAGAACAAGGGCCGGATCGACGTGCAATTGGCCCAGCAGTTCGAGGCCGATCACTACGATTCCTACGAGAAGCGAGAGAACGCCGACGCCAGGACGATTTGCGGCCACAACGAGACTTCGCCGACGGGAGTGACCATCTGGGATTGGCCCCCTTACTTCCCGGGCGGCGCCGTGCAAGGCAAAGTGACGGACAGCAGTATGGCAGCCGCCATGAGTTTTATCGCTCGCCGCGGCCACCCTTGCGGTGAGGACTTCCTGGCGGAGCCGTTCCTGAAGGCTCATCCGGAATTCTCCTGGATGGCTCCTTCGCTGCGCGACATGAAGGCGGGACCCTGGACGGAGTTTCGGTCGGGGGAGAAACAGTAGTCCCTCAAGCAGGAAGAGAGGCGGCCGGGAATTGACGCCGCGTACCACGTTCTGTTACAGTACTTATTCACCAAACGTCTTCCGAAGGAGAAGCTGTGGCCAGTCACAAGTCTGCGCTGAAGCGCATCAGGCAAACTCGCAATCGCACCGAAATCAACCGGGCGCATACATCCCGGCTTCGCCATCAGATGCGCAAACTGCGCGTGGCCATCGAGTCTAAGAATAAGTCTGCCGCCCAAGACCTCTTGAAACCCACCCTCGCTCTAATCGACCATTCCACGCACAAAGGCATCCTGCATCGCAACGCCGCCGCGCGTTATAAGTCCCGCCTCACGCTGAGAGTCAATGCTCTTGCCTAGAAACTTACGATCAATGGCCACGCCCGGCCTCACGAATAAATATCAGCTCTGGGATCGGATTCAGGCCAGCTTCGCCCGACACTGAAGGCGCGTACGTCCGCTGAACTCGATGCCCGCGTACCAGCCGAAGCCTTCAGCCCGGTGTCTTCGACGAGCATCCAAACCAGCGGCCCTAAACAGCAGGCTCTGGTGCCTTCGATTGACTTTCTGTTGGTGCGCCATCCCGATACCCGTCATCTGCCGCGCCAGCCGCTCACCTATCACGGTTCGTCAGCTATCCGGCTCACCGCACCAGCTCGTGTTTGTAGTTGTTGGCGCTGAGGGCGGCCAGGAGTTCGTTAACCTGCTCGGGACCGCGCGTTTCAAAGGTTACGTCGATTACCGTCTCACCGAGATTCACGCCGTAGTAGGCGCGGTCAAACAGAAGCTCCACGATGTTGGCGCGGTGCTCGGCGATGATCCGCGTGAGCTCGTGCAGGGCGCCGGGTCGGTCCAGCAGGTGAATGCGCATTCGCACCATGCGGCCGTCTTTGACGAGGCCGCGCTCGATGATCCGCGCCAGCAGAGTAACGTCAATATTGCCGCCGCACACCAGCACGGCAGTGTGCCGCCCCCGAAAATTCACCTTGTTTTGAAGTAAGGCCGCCAGAGCCGCGGCGCCCGCCCCCTCCGCCAGCGTCTTTTCGCGCTCCAGCAACACCAGGATGGCGCTGGCAATGTCCTCCTCTTCCACGGTCACGATCTCATCCACGTAGCGCTCCACCAGAGGCAGAGTCAGGTCGCCGGCGCGCCGGACGGCGATGCCGTCAGCGACCGTGATGGCCGGATCGATGGTGACGGGCTGGTGTTGCGCGAGCGCAGCGCACATGGAGGGCAGCCGTGTGGTTTGCACGCCGATCACGCGCACGCTTGGTTTGCTTTCCTTAATGGCGCAAGCAACCCCCGAGATGAGGCCGCCTCCGCCGATGGGCACCACCACGGCTTCGAGACCGGGAACCTGCTCGAGCAGCTCCAGTCCGATGGTTCCCTGGCCGGCGATCACCGCGGGGTCGTCGAAAGGATGCACAAAGGTGTAGCCGTGCGCGTCGCACATGCGCAAGGCCTCCGCGCAAGCTTCGTCGTAATTGGCCCCGTGCAGGGTCACGCGGCCTCCGAAGTTTCGGGTGGCCGTGACCTTCACCAGCGGGGTCGCCAGCGGCATGACGATGTGCGCCTTGACATTCCGCTTGCCGGCATGGCAGGCCACCGCCTGCGCGTGATTGCCGGCGCTGGCCGCGATCACGCCGCGCTTGGTTTCGTCAGGGGCGAGCGTCGCAAGTTTATTCAGCGCGCCGCGCTCTTTGAACGCACCTGTGATCTGCAGGTTTTCAAGTTTCAGGTAGATCTGCTGGCCGGTGAGATGCGACAGCGTTTTCGAGTGCGGACACGGCGACAGAAAGATGGAGCCTTGCAGGCGGTTCCGCGCCTGTTCGATGTCCGCGAGCGTGACCGAAAGCACTGCTGAAGAGGAAGCCATAGTTGGTTTGACGTAGAGGCAGCTTGTGCCGCCATCGATGGCGGATAGCCTGCCCTTACACCGCAAAGTCCCGGCTTGCGGAGAGCCCGATTATAGCGGAATTCGAAGGGTTCAATCCGTTGGGCGCAGCAAAAGCCCAAGCGACGATGGTACACTTACGCTACCTCGACGACGGTACCGAAGGGAGGGCTGCTGGCGAAGGTTATGCTGACCAAGAATCGAAGGACGAAATCAGGCCGGCCTGATAATGCCACGACGGCCCGCAAGGCAAACGGTATCTTGCGTAATGGCAGACGGTTGAGGCCTTCTGCCTCGGAACGAAAGTCGATTGAACAGCTTGCTGTGGAACAAGGCGTCAAGCTGACTCGGCTGGAGGACATCCTCGGCAAGGGCGCAGACCTGTGGGAGAGTGATCAGGAGTTTGAACACTTCGTTGAGGATATTTACGCCCGCCGGCGTGAGGAGCGCGAGCTGCCCAGATCGTGAGCACCCTCCTGCTCGACACCAACGTTTCCCCCTTCTTGTTCAAAGGCCACCCGCTGGCTAGCGCTTACCAGCCTCATGTGAGCGGGCACACCCTGGCCATCTCGTTCATGACGGTTGCCGAATTGTTTCAAGGAGCGTTTCGCGCGGCGTGGGGTGCCAAACAGATTGAGCGCCTTGACTTATGGATTGCGTCCTACGTCGTCGTTCCCTCGAGCCACGCCATGAGTAGGAGGTGGGGTGAGGTGCGGTTCCTCCGCCGCGCACAGCCGATATCGGCCGAGGATGCATGGATCGCGGCTGCAGCGCTCGAACAGGATTGGCCGCTCGTAACCCACAATGCCCGTGACTTTCATGGCCTTCCAGGACTGCGGATCGTTACGGGAGCAGAGTGACGAGCGAGGCACACGCGGTCCGAGGCGTCCGGCGCACTACCCCGTGAGGAATCGCAGAACCGGAGTTCAGCGCCAGCTCCCTGCGTTGCAAAAAGCCCTTGATCCTCCGATAGAGGTCCTAAGCTATCCAATCTGTCATTTCGAGCGCCGCCGCGCTGTCCGGCGTCGCGAGAAATCTCGCTCTGGGTCTTTGTAACATGAAAGGCCGCGCCTGCGGCGAGAAAGGCGCCGGCTTGTACCAGACGCATCTGGAGGAGCTTGGGAAGGAGAGAAAACTCTAATGCCAACACAGAAGTTTCAGGAGTTGCTGGATGAGATGCCCGCCGCGCGGCGGGAAAAAATTGCACGGCGTGTTGAGGAAGCTCTGGCCGCCATGCCGCTCGAAGAAGTGCGCCGGGCGCGGCAAATGACCCAGGT
>JASHYZ010000404.1 GCA_030042795.1 Terriglobia bacterium
GGTCACGCGGAGCCCGATGTTTTTTGAAGTTCACCGGCTGGGAGTTTTCAGCAGCCGCAGTCTGGACGTCGACGTGGTGTTTGACCTGATGATTCATGATCTCGACCTTGTTCTGTGGATGGTGGAGGCGCCGGTGAGTGACGTACGCGCCGTGGGACTGGCGGTGCTGTCCGACAAAGTCGATATCGCCAATGCACGGGTCGAGTTCGAGAACGGCGCCGTAGCGAACCTGACGGCGAGCCGCGTGAGCACGGAGAAGGTGCGCAAGTTCCGATACTTTCAGCCCAGTGAATACATCTCAGTCGATTTTTCGCGGCGCGACGCATTGCTGATCAGCGTTGATCGCGGCCGCGAAACGCCGGAGATCGGCTTCAAAAAACTGGAAACCGCGCCGGCTGATCCTCTTCGATCCGAACTTGAGGCTTTTCTCGACTCTGTGCGCACGCGCCGGCCGCCGCTTGTGGGTGGCCGTGAAGGGCAGGCAGCTCTGGCCTTAGCCGAGCGGGTCATGAATTGCATCGAACAACACGCGCAGCACGTCCGCATGCACCTGGACAGGGCGCTCGGTCAACCTGGAGAGATCTGAGGAATCGGTGATTGGCGATTTGCGGTTGAGAATTGAAAGCCGCCATCGATACGAAGGCGTTAGGCTATAGAAAACACATGACTTAAAGTTTCAGGCGCGGGTATTCTTTTCTAGCGCGACCTGCAGCTTGGCCGTAGCCAAGTCGTGTTATGCACGGCTGCGAACTGTTGTACTTACTCAGCATCCGTCTTGACATCATTGGCCAAGGCATACACTTAAAAAGTCGGACTGCCCTTATAATTGATTGAGCCTCCGAAGAATCGGTAGGCAGATGCATTGCGCTAGGGTGGGAAAAGGCGAGCCTCCTTGGAATTCTTGAAGATAACCCCGGAAGAGGAAGTGAAGCGCGCCGATTTTCGGCCCTCTGCTCAGCTAGGCCTTTGGGACTCCGTGAGGAGTCGGAATGGAGACGCTGGCTACTCTGAAGACGTTAACCTGTATCTGGATCTCGATCCGGAGTCGCAACGCTGGCGCTTTCGGGCGATTTTTCTTCTCTGCATCCTATCCTATCTTGCTGTTGCTGCAATGCTCGTAGGCGTGTCGAGTGTGATGCGTCGTCATGCGGAGCTCCTCGCGCTCGAAGAGCAATCGAAGCCGCCCGAGGAAACTTTCCTGCTGCTGCCGCCTGAACTTGTGAAACCCATTCACCCGCCGAAGACGAATACGCTATCAGACCAGAACCGTATCGCGAGGGGGCGCGCACCCATCGTAACTCCGCAAGCGCCTCCTCAGGCTTACTCCAAGGGCAACTCGCCCTTGCCGGAAATTGCGGGCGGCGGCAAGCCTGCGGCCCAGCCACCCGCTCCGCCTGCGCCGCCGGCGCCGAAACCAGCGCCGTCCGGAGGCAGTCCTCCCACGCCGGCGCCTCAACAGAAGCAGGATGCTCTCAAACTTGAGGACGTTCCGAAGCCTGCTTCTTCGCCAAAATACTTGGCCATGGCAACGCCGCAAGAGATGATCGAAGGAGCGACGCAGGCTGCCGCTCAGGGCCAGGCCCGAAACCGCGCGGTGGGTCCGGGCGACTCGATAGGACAATTCAATAACCCCAACTCAAACTTTTCCATTCCCGGTGCGCAGATTCTTTCCGACACCGAGGGCGTGGACTTTGGACCCTATCTCGCCCGCATTATTTATATGGTGCGGCAGAACTGGTATGCGGTGATCCCTGAGTCAGCGCGTCTGGGCCAGAAAGGACGGGTGATGCTGGACTTCGATATTCAGAAAGACGGCTCCGTGCCCGGAGTGGAATTGGCGGCGTCCTCAGGCGCCGAGCCGCTTGACCGGGCCGCGGAAGCCGCCATTAATGCCTCGGTCCCGTTTCCTCCGCTGCCGTCCGAATTTCACGGCAACCATCTGAAGCTACGTTTCATCTTTTTGTACAACCTGGGCTATGGTGCTCAGTGACGGAGGTTGCCGTGCACCAGTGGCGTAACCAAGTCCTGGGTTCACTCGTTGTCCTGGCGCTGATTCTATGCCTGCTGCTCATTCGTTATTTTCGGGCACTGTGGTGGGTCCGTTAGCCACCGCGGCCGATGCGCATCCTCTTGTCGTGGTGTTAGGCCCCACGGCGGCCGGCAAATCCAACCTTGCGGTTCGAATCGCGCTTGCCTGGGGCGGGGAGGTCATCAATTTCGATTCGGTACAGGTGTACCGCGGATTCGACATTGGGTCGGGCAAGCTCCCGCTGGCAGAGCGTGGGGGAATTGCGCATCATTTGATCGACCTGGTTGAGCCCGAGGCAACCTTCACAGCGGGAGATTACCGCAACGAGGGTTTACGCGCTCTTGAATTGGTCCGAGGCCGCGGCAAGCTTCCCATTTTAGTGGGCGGCTCCGGACTCTATCTTCGTGCCTTGCTTCTGGGGTTGTTCAGCGGCCCGCGGCGTTCGGAGGACCTGCGCCGGCGCTTGAACGAACTCGCTGAGCGGCGCGGTAGAGCCTTCCTGCATCGGTTGCTGCGACGCAAGGATCCGGCCTCGGCTGCGCGCATACACGCTCGCGACACCCAGAAAGTGATCCGCGCGCTGG
>JASHYZ010000405.1 GCA_030042795.1 Terriglobia bacterium
CCCCCCAAGTTGACTGGCGACTGCGCGCTTCACCTTAACTTCGCGGGCCTGAAAGGCCTCGCTCATCAGTTGGCGCAAGGCCTGTTTCGTGAGACAAGCAGTTACGTGCGACGTATAGTAGAGCGGCACCGTGGTTCAACTCCCTAGCCGGGCAACCGGAACCGGCAAGAAATGGACGGTCAAAGACCAAGAGGCAAGAGCCAAGAGGCAAAAACCAAGAGCCAGGAGAGTGTGCCTGCGAAATGCTCGCCCCGGGTGCATCACCGTCGTTCGAGAGCAGTCAGCAGCAAAGAGGCTTTCTGCGCTAGTTCTCCTGCCCTCAGCACATCGTGGTCCTGAAGGGCCGTCACAGACTGCGACCAGAACGAGTTGGCATCCGCCAGCGTGCGTTGTTCTGCTGTGCTCAGGGCAGACTTCTTTTCGAGCTCGGTGATCCGGCGCTTGATCTCGTCTACTTGGGCCTGCACCTGGTCTTGCGTCACCTCATTGTGTCCAGGGTCCGGTCGGGGCTCGAGTGACGGCACTTCGACTGGACTAGCTGGCGCCACCGAATCGGTAGGCTCCGCCTGCTCCTCGGTATCATGGGATTCTGTTCGCGGGCGCGCGCGACGCTTCGGAGGCGCTGCGTCGGCCGTCACGGGTGGAGGCGCCTGCGCGGCTACGGGTTCCGGAGGCGGAGGAGGTGGCGGCTCCTCGATGATCAGCGCTTCCGTTGGGCCAGCCGTGCTATGGGCCTGATTTGAAACATTAGGCGATTGGGGAATCGGATTTGTCCCTTCCGCTTGCTTGGACCCGGCGCCGCCACTCGCCGGCGGCGGCTGAATATACACGACTCTCGGGACAGTCTGCCGCTTGGGACAGCCGCCGAGGAGGAGCGCCAGGACAAGTGGAGCAGCCGCCTTTGATTCCAAGATACTCACATTGTACCACCCAGCCCGGCGTCCGCTATGATGGTGGGCTGACCAAGCCGAGGAGCACACCATGACTCGCGACGAAATCCTCAAGAAGAAGGATGCCTACATCTTTCCCTGCGTGACAACGTATTACAAGGATCCGTTGGTGGCAGACCATGCCAAAGGACACTTCCTGTGGGACCTGGAGGGCAAGCGCTATCTGGACTTTTTTGGCGGCATCCTCACCGTCATTGTCGGGCACTGCCATCCCACGGTGACGGGCCGGATTCAGGCCCAGGCCGCCCGTTTGCAACACTCCTCCACCGTCTACGCGACGGAGGCGATGGTGGCCCTGGCGGAGAAACTGGCGCAGATCACGCCGGGGCGTATCCAAAAGAGCTTCTTCACCAACAGCGGCACGGAGGCGAACGAAGCGGCCATCCTGGTGGCGCGCATGGCCACTGGACATTACGACGTCGTCTCTCTGCGCTACGCCTACAGCGGCCACTCGCAGCTTGCCAAGTCCGTCACGGCCATGTCGAACTGGCGCCGTGGCGGAGTGGTGAGCGTGGGGATATCGCACGCCCTCAACCCTTACTGTTACCGCTGCCCTTTGAAGCTCACCTACCCGAGTTGCGGCGTGGCCTGCGCCGAAGACGTGGAGGACACCATCCAAACCACCACCTCCGGCGCCATCGCCGCGTTCATCGCCGAACCCATCCAGGGCGCCGGCGGATTCATCACGCCGCCCAGGGAATATTTCAAGATGGTCTTCACCATTGTGAAGAAGTACGGGGGCCTCTTCATCTCGGACGAAGTGCAGACCGGTTTCGGCAGGACGGGAACCAAATGGTTCGGCATCGAGCATTGGGAAGTGGAGCCCGACATCATCACAACGGCCAAAGGCATGGCGAACGGATCGCCCGTCGGCGGCACGTTGGCCACGCCCGAGGTGGCGGATGCTTACAAGGGCCTCACCATTTCCACCTTCGGCGGCAACCCGATCACGGCGGTGGCCGCGCGCGCCACCATCGAGGTGATCGAAGAGGATAAACTCCTGGAAAATGCTGAGACCGTGGGCCAGCACTTCCGGCGGAGGCTCGAAGATCTGCAGGCGAAGCATCCTTTGATCGGCGACGTTCGCGGCCTCGGCCTCATGCAAGGGATGGAGCTGGTGAAGGATCTCCAGACTAAGGAACCAGCGCCCGAAGAGACTAACCAGTTCATGGAGCGTTGCCGCGCGAATGGACTCCTGATCGGCAAGGGAGGCCTCTGGAGCAATGTCATCCGCCTTTCGCCGCCGCTCAATATCGCCAAGGCCCAGGTAGACGACGCCATTGAGCGCATGGATAAATCGCTTACCGAAATGCGGGCCTGACACCGGCGGATGTGCAGAAGCTTCTGGCTGCGTCGGGAATTCGCGATGAGTACGTCTTCCCTGTGCCCGCTGTCATCAGAGAAAAGCCTGCTCTTGTTGGTTACTACCGGCTCCTTCTAGGTGCGCCACAGAAGACTTTCTACAAAGCTAGTACAGCACTGAGTGATGTGACTGAGTTGTTGGCGCGCAGCGGCAGGGATTGGGAGGACTTCCGACAGCGTATTGCAGGGGCTGTGGGAGTACCGCTAAGAGCAGTGAGCGCTTCCACAAAGAAGAAAGCGTAAAGGGGATATAAAGAAAGCCTACCAACTGAGGCGCTCACCCGCCTATGTCGCCGGTGACAACGCCTTCATCTTGCGCTAGAGTCGTGAAGGAAGTCGTGGCCAAGATGAGGCGCAGGG
>JASHYZ010000406.1 GCA_030042795.1 Terriglobia bacterium
GGCCGATGAGCAGCTCCTGGCACTCAGGGCATCGAGTGTTCTCAAGATCGCCGACGTCGCCGGGAAGATTCCCAGCGTAAACGAAACGGAGACCCGCCTGCTTCCCGATTTCCGCTGCTCGCCGAAGCGTTTCCGGCGACGTGCTATCCGGATCGGTCATCTTGTAATCCTGATGAAAGGCGGTGACATGCCAGGGAATATCCGGCGAGACGCCAGTTAGAAACTCCGCCAACCGCCTGAGCTCATCATCGGAATCGTTAAAACCCGGAATGACGAGTGTCACAATTTCGAGCCAAAATCCCAGAGAGTGCAGCCGGCGAATGGTATCAAGAATGGGTTGAATGCGGCCGCCAAGCTGACGGTAGTGCCGGTCGTCAAAGCTCTTGAGGTCCACTTTATAGAGGTCAACCCAGGGGCGCAGGTACTCGATCACTTGAGGCGTACCGTTGCCGTTTGAGACGAAGCCTGTCATCAGGCCGGCTGCCTTTGCCTCTTTGAACACCGCAACTGCCCACTCGCTCGTGATCAGCGGCTCGTTGTAAGTGCTCACGAGCACGCGGGCTCCCAACCGCACCGCGTCCTTTACCAACTCTTCGGGCGTAGCGTGTAAGGGCGGACTTACTGCGGCCGGGTCGCGCAGCGCCTGCGATGTAACCCAGTTCTGGCAGTAGGAGCAGTGCAGGTCGCATCCAAGCATGCCGAAACTGTAAGCGAGCGCGCCCGGATAGGCGTGAAAGAAGGGCTTCTTTTCGATAGGGTCACACTGCACGCCGCCTACGTAGCCCCAAGGCACAAGTAATTTGCCATCTCGGTTGAATCTGACCTTACATATGCCGAGCTGCCCGGGGGGAATTCGACAACCGTGGCCGCAGGAGAAGCACTGCACCCAATTCCCATCGCGCTTCTCGTACACCTCGCCCTCGCGGACGTTACGCTCCAGGACTTCTCGCAAGGGAGCAGACATGACGGGCCTCTATTCTTGGCGCCTTAAGATCATTATAGCGCTGTTGAGGCTAGGCTGCTGGTCCGGCTGCGCGGCTCAGTCTAAGGTGTGGAGGCGGGTTTTGTCCCCATGATGAAGGGCTGAAGAGTCTGTGTGAGAACTCGTGCCCGGCGCTCACCCACTGTGGACCCCCGCCTGCGCGGGGGTGACGCCGTTGAATTTACCGCTCCATTCCAGCGCCGTCATTCCCGCGAAAGCGGGAATCCACGAGTTTTCACACAGACTCTGAAGTTGCACCGCTCAGGTTTTGCGCAACAGGACAGCAGCAAAAAAGCCGTCGGTGCCATGCAGGCTGGGACGAGTCCGGAAATACCCGTCGTTGTCGAAAAGCGGAGCGAGTCTTGGCCATCCGCGGGTTAGCTCGTCGCGCGCCAGTGGCCGGAACCCACTCGTCTCCGCAAGCACACGCTCGACCACCTCCTCGTTCTCTTCTCGCTCAAGCGAGCAGGTGGCATAGACCAGCCGGCCTCCCGGTGCCAGCAAAGGAAGGGTAGCGCGAAGCATTCGCTGCTGCAGTTGCGAGAGCCGCACAATGTCCTCAGGCTTTAGGCGCCACTTGATCTCGGGATTGCGCGCCAGAGTGCCTGTTCCCGAACAGGGAGCATCGAGCAAGATGCGATCAAAGCGAAGAGCGAACGGGAGAGGCAGCGAGGCGTCAAGCTGTACGCGAAACCAACGCACGGTTGACGGAATCAGGTGCTTGACGACTGCACCCATGCTACGCAGCCGGTGCACGCTGACGTCGCAGGCGATCAACAGACCCTCCTTCAAGTCGGCGGCAATCTGGGATGTCTTCATGCCGGGCGCGGCGCAAAGATCGAGCACGCGCTGATGGGCTTCCGGCTTCACGAGTGAGCCGACAAGCTGCGAGGCTTCGTCCTGAATCACGAGCCGTCCCGCTCGCCAGAGTTTCGTTCGTGTCACGGCGCCACGCGAGATGACCAACGTTTTGGGAGAATAAGCGGAAACTTCAGATTCTACATTCTCGGTAGCGAGCTCCTCCCTAACGGCTTCAAGCTCGTCCTCCGCGCGCGGGGGCCTGACAGCGGTTCTGGGCGTCTCAAGACTCCATCGGGCGAGCGCCTTTTCAGCTTCGACGCCAAAACGTTGTCTCCATCGCTCCGCGAGCCAAGCAGGCAGCGCAAGACGCAGCGACTCGGCGCCGGCGGCCCTAGGGGCGGCCACGCGCGGCGGTCGGTCGCATTTGCGAAGTACAGCGTTCACTAGGCCGGTTGCGGAACGCTTTCGGGCCGCCTTGGCCATCTTCACAGCCTCGTTAACAGCCGCCGATTTCGGGACCCGATCAAGCTGGCGGATTTGGTAGACCCCAAGCCGAAGGATCGTGACGATTTCGGAATCAAAATAGTCGAGATCTCTGCCCGAGAGGCGTGCAATCCACGCATCGAGTTCGGCGCGGCGGCGCAAGACGCCCAGCACCAGTTCCGTTGCCAGATTCTGGTCAGGTTCGGAGAGTGACGAGACGTCCGGAGCCCGTAAGAGGTCGGCGGCGAAATCGCGCCCGCGTTCTAGTCGCCAGAGGATTTCATAAGCCGCTTTCCGCGCCGGCGACACAGGCATGAGGCACGATCTCGGGCCGCTTTACAATGCCCGTATTCCGAGCTTTTCAGGCCCAGCCAAGTGGATTCCATTAAGAAAGTCGCGGCCTGATATGCACCGGCGGCCCTCCGTTTGCACCTCGACCAGCTCCAAAACGGAGCCGCCCCCGCAGATCACAACTGGCTTGCCACTTTCGCCGAGAAGCGTTCCCGGCTCCAGCGCTAACTGCGGCATCGAGGCCCCCGCAGCCTTCCACACCTGAAGTCCTTTTCCACGGAAAACGGTATAAGCCCCCGGCCAGGGACACAAACCGCGCACGCGGCGCTCGATCTCCTCGGCCGAGAGCAGCCAGTTGATGAGTCCGTCCTCCTTCTTCAGGATCGGCGCCAGCGTAGCTTGGCTATGGTTTTGCGGCTGGCACTTGATGTCGCCGCGCTCAAGACGTTCCAGCGTCTCCGCCATCAGCTCAGCGCCTACCAAGCTGAGCCGTTCGCCGAGAGTCTCCGTGGTGTCATCGGAGCGAATTTCCGTCTCATGAGCCAGCAAGATGTCTCCGGTGTCAAGCCCAGCGTCAATCTTCATGGTGGTCACTCCGGTCCGCCGCTCGCCGCGGATAATGGCCCAAGAGATGGGCGCTGCTCCCCGATACTTGGGCAGCAGCGAGGCATGAAGATTAATGCACCCCAGGCGTGGCAAGGCAATCATCCAGCCGGGCAGAATGTGGCCGTAAGCCACCACGACAATGGCATCCGGATGATATTCGCTCAGGAAAGCACGGCTGAACGGAGTCTTGAGCTTCTGCGGCTGAAATACGGGAAGGCGGTCAGCGAGAGCGACCTGCTTGACCGGAGGGATCTTTAGTTTATAGCCCCTGCCACTGGCCTCGTCCGGATTGGTGACAACGAGCTCGATCTCGAAGGGCGGGCTCGTCAACCTTTCGAGCGCCGGCACGGCGAATTTCGGAGTTCCACAGAAAATCAGCTTCATGATTCAGCGAGCGGAATCACGCGGAGTCTGCGACCGCCCCCATTCCTGGTCTTGGCGGAACCGGCCTCACCATTCCCCGGCCTTGGTCAGTTTCCGGATCTTGCGCTTAATGGAATCTCGCTTCAGCGGACT
>JASHYZ010000407.1 GCA_030042795.1 Terriglobia bacterium
CCGTCCCTGAGGTGATCACCAACTTGGCCTGGGTCTGCTCGATGACCTGCTTAAACATATCCTTCACTGGCATTGAAGCGTTGTCCCGGGCAAGGTGAAAGTTCGACTTCATCAGCAGAACCTTGCGGCTACCGATTAAAATCGGCATGAACTTGCCGATATAAGGGTCGGTTTGTGCCGGCGACTTCGGAGTAAACCGGCCGGCATACTTGGAATCCCATTGGTTAGCGTAAATGTACCAGCCCCCTGACATGCCGGAGGGCGGCATCGCCCATGAACCCGGCGTCATCACGGCGGCCATCGCATTGGCTTCAGCCGACGTCCAGGTAAAGATCACGAACTCCGCCGTTGGAAGCACTGCGTCCTTGCCATTGTAAGTGAATGTCGAGTCGGGTTCGGGCTGCAGTCCTGAAGGCCAGGGAATCTGAGAGATGGCATGCTTCGTGACCATGACCACGCCGCTCCCCAAGGAGCTAGCAGCGTCTTCATCGAGGGGGTTGTAGTCGATGATCTTCTCGACATAGGGATCAACTTGAACCTCGGGATTCTTCAGCGTCCGGGTCGGCTTGATCACCATCATGTCGCGCGGGACGGGGCCCCAGAACGGGTCATTGGCAAAGCTGTCATCCAGCGCGTCGTTAATCAGCTTTGTGAAGGTCGCGTACTTTCCAGGCTGCTGCTGTAATGCGAGTGTCATTCCTGCCAGGGTCTGCGCGTCATCGCCGGCACTGACCACGGAAAAGTTGTTCTGCAGTCGGCCCGAGATCGTCACCGCAGTGTTCTCATCGCCGTCATCCCAAGTTTCAATGTCCTGGATCGAGTGGCCTCCCAAGGCGAGAAGGGGAGTAGTCGCGATCATCGCGCCCACTTGCCGGGCGGCGTCTTGCATAGCGTCAAGGGGATACTCTTGTTGGAAATTCATCGATTTCCCATCGATTCCTGTGGCCACCCCCGTCAGCTCGATGGTGGTCGCCCCATTCGCTAGTGCAGTCGCTAGCGCCGTGATTTGATTGATGTACGAGTCACGGGTACTTTGCGAGAGCCCCGGCATTGCCTGGATAACACCCTGTACGAGTGCCAGGCGGAGCAGGTCTGTGGGATGAACATCCATAGCATTGGTCTCGTCGGCGCCCGAAGCATTGCGCAGAGCGGGCTTTCGGGCCGGAGGCTTAGCGAATTGACCGATGAAGACCGCGAGCAACATCGCCAGGTTGAACCCGAATGTCGGGCCCATGTTCAGCACGCCGTAGGTGTCGGCGGCCGCCTCTTCCATCCAGTAGTCCCAAAGCAGAGCCTGCCAGGCATTGCTGGAGTCTGGAAAAAGGGAGTAAACTTCCTGGCGCAACTGCTGCATCAGGCCTCGGTCGGCATGGATCACATCGTGACCGCCCGTCTCATGGGCCAGGCTGCCGTAGAAGAGGGGATGGTCCGCGAATGTCGCGGGAAGGCTCACCACGCCAATGCTCCCGCCGGTTAGTTTGTCGATCATGTCGCACGGAAGCGTAAACGGTCCGTTGTCTGGAACCGACTGGAAGACGGCCAGCGGCGGGAGCGTCTCAGTCAGGTTGATATTAAGGTTCTTTCGCTCGCTCCAACTCAAGAAGGACATGTAGAGGTCCGAGATTACCGCCAGAAACCGATTCATCTGAGGCCGGATGGAGTTGTCTTTGTGCTGGTAGACACAGCCGGTCAGCGTTTCAACGGTAAACGTGTCGGTAGGGCCGAGCCTCGCGAAGAGGCTGTCGGCGCGCTCAAGGAGCGGCGTTACATATCCACTGCGAAACGGGGCCGGCAGCAGCGGATCGGCGCTCTTGATCAAGGCTTCAACCTTCGCTCTGGTGGGTTTGGCGCCGAAGGCCGGCGTGGAAGGGGCCAGAAACTTCGTCTTCATGAGCTGGGTGTAAAGTATATTGAAGTTGGCTTCGATTCCTGTCACCGACATGGTTAATCTCCTCTCGCTGGTTAGCTCTTGTTGACCCGGGCAAACGAAACGCTCCCGAGGCCCTATTTGCGCCCTTTGCCTTTCGGTTTGGCTCGATTGGGGTTCTTACCGGCGGCCATCGATTTTCGTGAAATGGGCTCCCGGTCCTTCTGCCGAGCGGGGTCACCTGAGAGTTGCCAGCCCTGCAACGCCCGGCCCACGCGGGCCTCGGCGTCCAGCACGGCGGCCGCAAGGGCGGCCCTCGCTGGCCGCCCTTCGATGAGGCTCGGTAAAGGTCGCTTGGCTTTACTCCGCACACCCTTCTGTAAGAACGACTCCAATAATGAAGCTTGCTCCTGCTTTTCAGCCATCAGTGCCGGCACGGATGATTCTGCCGTCAGGCTCGGCGCATCACTGAGCGGCTGGAGTTCAGCCTCATAATCGCAGGGCCCGATTTGCATCATGGTGCAAAACACGCACGCACCCTTCGGGCGTGCCAGGTGTCCCGTAGCAGGGTTGTATTGCAGGCTGCCGGCCTTGGCTTCCGAGACCAGTTGCGCCAGAACCTTCGACCTGAATTGCTTGAACTGGACGGGATCTCCAGTGATGTGTGGCGAGAAGATGACCCGCGACTCGAGCGGATTGCCCTGGTTGTCGGTGCCGTACCGCAAGCGTACTTCGCGATTGATTAGCTCACTGATGGTGTCGCCCACCTTCGGATTGCCGGCGGAAAATCGGCCATTCATCTCACCCAGGAACGCGTCCGTGGTCGATTGGCTGAAGATCATCAGCACCAGGGGAAGGCTCTGGAAAAGCTGGCGCAGGAAGTACTGGCGATGATAGAAGCACTCCGTCACAATCCCCTTCTGCTGATACGGAGTCATAGGAGGCATCGACGGATCTGAAGGATCGGCTTTGGTGATCCACTTCGCCGACGCACAAGCGACCATATTCCCATAAGAGACGTCTTCACCAACGGTGAGGTTGTGATTGGACCACCCCATAGCGCTGGCGAGATCTGCCAGCAGCGACTGGTAATTGAGGTACATCTGCACCGGCTGGAGTTCGACCGGAATTGTCGGGAAGCCATTGGCATCAACGGGCACATTCAACTCGACGCCTGAAAACGGTCCATCCGTGCGGCCACCGAGATACTGCTGATACTGCTGCATCGGGATGTCAAGCTTGGCGGTTTCGCGGTACCTGAAATAGTGGGCGTACTGAGCGACGGTATCGAACAGCGGACTGATGGAGCTGATGGTCACTGGCCACCAGCCAGGAAGATTGGGATTGATTCCCAACGACATGATCGGAGCCTTGCGGCAGCCGCTGAGCATTTCAGGCGCCATCGGCCCACGCCCCAGATACTGCGACACCTGCACGATTCCCGGCTTCACCGGCGGCTTATCGGACTCATATCCGTAACTGTGATACGTACCCCACTCGCGAAAGTAGGCGCACGGATGCGGGGTGGGTCCCGGCTCCTCCGCAACGCGCATGGCCTGGCAGGGCATCACCTCGAAGGCCAATTCAACTTCAGTCGGGAGTTGGTCATCGCCCATAGGTCACACTCAAGAGTGACGATTTGCCGCCATCAAGCTCCGGCCGTTGCGGCGGATGTGTTGATGAATCTCGGACCGTAAAATACCGGCTGGTCCAAGTCCGTGTACCTTTTCAAAAACTCGAACTCCGCCGGGTAAAGAGTTGCCAATTGCGAAATAGCTG
>JASHYZ010000408.1 GCA_030042795.1 Terriglobia bacterium
GTTAGCAGGCTGCGGAGAAAGGCACTTTCTCCGCAGCCTGCTAGGGCAAGCTATGGGCCGCGTGAACATCGAAGTCCCGCGTGACAAGATTGAAGAATTCTGCCGCAGGCACCACATCGCAAAGTTGTCATTCTTCGGATCGGTCCTGCGCGATGATTTTTCTCCAGGCAGTGATGTGGATGTACTCGTAGAATTCGAGCCGGGACACACACCGGGTCTTGCTGTTTTTCGATGGAGAGCGAACTCAGCGAAATCCTGGGTCGCAAAGACGACTTGCAGACCCCGCGGTTCTTGAGCCGCTACTTCCGAGACGAAGCCCTTGGCGAGGTGGAGGTGCAATACGTCGCGCCGTCAGCCGTCGCGTCTCATGCAAATGGCAGTCCGCAATTCGCCGCCTAATGAGACGCCTCGACGCAGTGGTGCTTGATATCCGACCAGACGTCACGGGTGCCATGGCTTGCGCCGCAGGCGCTTTGGAGTGCGGCAGCTTGCTGCCGCTTTCAACAGGCCAGCTCGCTGGCCGAGTCTTTGCATAATCGCAGATTAAAGGCGGGCAGCGAGCAAGCTCGCAGGGCGAAAGCGGCAGCAAGCTGCCGCACTCCAAAGCGCTTCGCGCACTTTCGGGCGCGCTTCAGGGACGAACGCCCCGAATCGTAGCACGCAGTGCAAGATTTTCTTCTTCGCGAAACGAGCTTGGTTTATGCTGTGCTACTTTGCAAGGCTGTGGCGGAGGTTGCAATTCTGATGGGTTACTCGTGCTTAGTTTCTTCCCGGCCCGGGAAGAAGAATTCACCACAGAGATCACGGAGGTCCCAGAGAACACTCTCTGTGCGACTCTATGCTTTCTGTGGTGAGATTTTCCTTTGGCAGCGGCGACGAGGTACGTTCCGTCTGCGGCTGGCGCTCGGGGCGCTGTTGACCGTAGCTTTCTGCAACTTGGGCATGGCACAGCAGTACCCGCTGTCGCTTTACCAGGAAATGCGCTGGCGGATGATTGGACCCTTTCGCGGCGGCCGGACGCGCGCAGCGACCGGCGTTCCCAGCCAACCGAATGTCTTCTACGTGGGCCAGGTGAACGGCGGCATCTGGAAATCAGATGATTACGGCCGAACTTGGAATCCCATTTTTGACAGCCAGCCGACGCAATCCATCGGCGCCATCGCGGTAGCCCTATCCGATCCGAGCATTGTCTACGTGGCGAGCGGCGAAGGCTTGCAGCGTCCTGATCTGTCGGTCGGCGACGGCATTTACAAGTCCACCGACGCCGGCAAAACGTGGACCCATTTGGGTCTGCGTGACGGTCAGCAAATTCCCATGCTTGCTATCGATCCGCACGATCCGAATCGTGTATTTGCCGCCGTGCTCGGTCATCCCTACGGAGCAAACGAAGAGCGCGGAGTTTTCCGCAGCACCGATGGCGGGCAGAACTGGCAGAAGGTCCTTTACAAAGATGAAAACACCGGCGCCTCTGATGTGGAGATTGACCCTTCGAATCCCGACGTGGTTTACGCCTGCCTGTGGCGGGCCCGCCAGGGACCTTGGGAAGACGGCAATTCGTACGGCGGCGCAGGCGGAGGCATCTTCAAGTCAACGGACGGCGGAGCCACCTGGAACAGGCTCGCCGGTGGACTGCCGGACGACCTGGTGCAAGCCTACGTCGCCATCGCGCCGAGTGACACGCAGATTCTCTATTCGAGCCTGGCCACCACTCACGGAACGGCCATCTATCGCTCCGACGATGGTGGCGAGCACTGGTCCCGCACCACCACCGACACGCGGCCGTCTCTGCGTATCGGCGGGGGCGACTTGGCCGTGCCGAAGGTAGACCCGAAGAATCCCGACGTGGTCTACACAACCAGTATCGTGACTTGGCGCTCCACGGACGGCGGCAAGACCTGGACGGGTATTCGCGGCGCGCCGGGCGGCGATGACTACCAGAATATCTGGATCAACCCGAACAACCCGGACACCATTTTGCTGGTGAGTGACCAGGGCGCGATTGTGACCGTCAATGGCGGCAGGAGTTGGAGTTCCTGGTACAACCAGCCCACGGCGCAGTTCTATCACGTCATCACCGACAATCAATATCCTTACCGCGTTTATGGCGGGCAGCAGGAAAGCGGCTCGGTGGGAACTTCGAGCCGCGGCAACGACGGCGAGATCACCTTCCGGGAGTGGCATCCCGTGGGCGTCATCGAGTACGGCTACGTGGCGCCGGATCCGCTTCACCCCGACATTGTCTACGGGGCCGGCAGAACGGAGGTTTCGAAATTCGATTGGGTCACCGGGCAGGTGCAGAACGTGACCCCGATTTCGGCGCGCAGCGAAAAGTACCGCGCCGATCGCACCGAACCCATCATGTTTTCGCCAGTCGATCCGCACATTCTTTACTACGCCACTAACTTTCTCTTCAAGACTACCGACGGCGGGCACTCCTGGCAGACGATCAGTCCCGATCTTACGCGCTCGCAGCCGGGCATTCCTGCCAGTCTGGGTGATCTCGCGGCCAAGGACCCTAACGCAGCCAAAGTGCGGGGCGCCATTTATGCGTTGGGCCCGTCGTTCCAAGACGTGAACACACTGTGGGCTGGCACCGATGATGGTCTCATCTGGATTACGCACGACGGCGGAAAGAATTGGAAGGACGTGACGCCTCCGGAGCTGATTCCTTGGAGCAAAGTCACTCAGATCACGGCTTCCCATTTCGATTCCCAGTCTGCTTATGCTTCCGTCAGCCGATTTCGAATTGATGACCAGCATCCTTACATCTACCGCACCCACGACGGCGGCAAAAGCTGGCAGAAGATCGTCACCGGACTGCCTGACGAGGGGCCCGTGGATACCGTGCGCGAAGACCCGGTGCGCAAAGGGTTGCTGTTTGCCGGCACCGAAAATGCCGTTTGGGTCTCCTTTGACGACGGCGACCACTGGCAATCCTTGCAGCTCAATTTGCCGCACACCTCCATGCGGGACCTCTGGATTCACGACGATGATTTGATTGTGGCTACTCACGGACGCTCTTTCTGGATTCTGGATGACATTACGCCCCTGCGCCAGATCGCTGAGGCGGCTCATTCCGATGCCTACCTGTTCAAACCTGCGCCAGCCTACCGCGTGCGCCGCGACACCAACACCGATACGCCGCTGCCACCTGACGAACCCGCAGGCCAGAATCCGCCGGACGGCGCGATCATCGATTATTCTCTAGGTCAGGCTGCTTCAGGGATCGTCACGCTTGAAATCTTGGATGCAGAAGGCAAGGTGGTGCGGCGCTATTCGAGCAGTGACAAACCCGAAATGAGCGAAGAAGAGATGAAGAAGACTGTCGCCGTTCCGCTCTATTGGGTTCGAGTGCCTAAGATTCTATCCACCGGCGCCGGCATGCAGCGGTTTGTCTGGGATCTTCACTACACTCCGCCCAAATCCGCGCGATACGAATATCCGATCTCCGCCGTGCCGCATGATACTCCGCGGCTGCCGCAAGGCCCCACGGCGCTGCCGGGCCAATACACGGTGCGGCTCACTGCAGGCGGCCACAGTTACTCGGCGCCGCTGACGATCAAATTAGATCCCAGAATCAAGATCTCATCCGCGGATCTTCAGGAACAATTCCAAACCGCGACACGCCTCGCTGCGATGATGGATGGCAGCTACGAAGCGGTTGGAGAAGCGCGGCCGCTTCTCGATCAACTGCAAAAGCTATCCAAAGAGCAGGCAAGCGGGCCGCTGGCTGAGCCGGTGAACGCGCTCTTGAAAAAGGTCAGCGCGCTGTTCGGTAGGCCAGGAGGCTTCTTCGCGCCTCCATCCCCCGAAGCGACGCTCTATCGAGTGGGCGGCGAAGTGGGGGCGCTTTACAGCCAAATCGAAGCCGCCGATGCCAGCCCCACGACTTCGCAAACTTCCGCCGCATCCGCCGTGGCCAACGATTTCTCGGATGTTATGGCGCGCTGGAACAAATTGAAAAACACTGATCTTCCGGCGCTCAACCACCAACTGAGCAGCGCCGGGCTACCCGAGGTTCACTTGCGTGCGGAATCGCAACCAGCGACCGAACAGGAAGATGAGGAGTAGGCTCATCGGGCAGCCGAAATCGAGCGCGCGATTTTGCGGGCGAGCTCCGAAACGGCTGCGCCTCCAAAGCCCGAAAGCCTGAGCCAGCGCGTGCCATCGCCGGGCGGAGCGGCGATCTGGACGTGGTACGCGCGCACATCAATGTCACGATAGGTGACACCGTGGCGAAGGCGAACCAACTGCCGGCCAACCGAAATCCTGTCTGGCACTGTTGCACCGGTACCGCCCGAGTCTACGCTTCCCGGGCCAGAGTCGCCGGTCAACAAAGAGGGATTGCCGAGCGCTTCAATCCTGTTCTGAAGGCGCACACGGGCATGCGCCGGTGAGCGGCCAAACGCCGAAGGAAAGTTCCACAGGTCAGTCATTAATCCGTCGTCGAGGCCGCGCACCACCATGACCGTTCTTGAAATTCCTCCCAGGTCGGGGTCTCCAGCAGCGGTGCGGTTCGGTCGAAAGATCACCGCGGCCGCAAGGTGATGCTGTTCGATCTTGCGTCGCGGACGTGGCGACGGGAATTTTTCCGGCGCACCCAACCGGTGAGCTTGACACCAGCGGCGAACAGGGCAAGACGGACAACGAGGCGATCGTGGCAGGCAGGTCGTCTGGCCGAGTTCCATCAGGGCCTGATTGAAGTCGCCGGGACGCCGCTGCGGGAGCAGGCCCTGCAGCCTCGCTTCGACAGCCTTGCGGAACTGCGGTTCAGCCAAGCTGCCTCTGCGTGCATCGAGCCGCGCGACCACCCGCGCCACGTTCCCATCCAGCACGGCCAGCGGCACGTTGTAGGCAATGCTGAGCACAGCGGCTGCGGTGTAACTGCCAACGCCTGGGAGCGAACGGGCCTCAGCAAGCGTGGCCGGAAATTTGCCGGAGAACTCCACTATCATCTTCTTGGCCGCAGCATGCATGTGCCGAGCGCGGCGGTAATAGCCGAGGCCAGACCAGAGCTGAAGCACCCGATCCAGGCGGGCACGCGCCAGCTCGGGAGCAGTAGGAAACGCCTTCAGAAAGCGGCGGTAATATGGAATGACAGTGGCAATCTGCGTTTGTTGCAGCATAATCTCCGAAACCCAGATTGCGTATGGGTCTCGCGTCTCTCGCCAGGGAAGAGCCCGGCGCGTGCGGCGATACCACGTGAGGAGCGCCCGCCGCAAAGGCAGAATTGGCGGGACTGATGATTCGAGGGCGCGCGGGTGTGAAGAGGGCATCGGGGCAAGCCAGAATCAGAAGTCAGAAGCTAGGAGAAAGGAGTTAGAAGCCAGGGGCCAGAAGCCAGGAGCCAGGAGCGCCAAGTGGCAGAAGTTAGAAGTAGGAAGTAACGATTAAGAAACAAGAAGCAAGACTTCTAGTTTCTGGCTCCTGATTCTGACTCCTGGCTTCTTTCTCCTGCTCTTTCAGTTCAAACTGAACTCGGCGTGTTCTACCGGTGTCCTGTCTCCTGAAGCGTCCAGGGCGAGAATCTCCAGTTCGTACTGGCCTGGCTGGACGCCGTCCAATTTCAGCGGGATGCCGATGGGGATCACAGGATTGCCGGCCTTGGCAAACCGGTCCACCGGCGCCGTCATATTGGCCACCGGCTGATTGGTCTTGCGATCCACGACCTCGTAGCGCAACTCAACGGCCGCCTGGCTACCGGCTGCCAACTGCGGATCATAAACCTCAACGTAAAGCGCAAGTTGTTTGCCCGCTTTGAAAGTGTTGTTCGGAGAGGGCTCGAATTGAAATCCCTGGGCTACGAATGTTTTCTGGTCCTCTAGCAATGCCTCATCCATACTCACCGCAGCCTCTGACACTTTCTGGATCTGGTCGCTCAAGATAACGCCGCTGATGTTGAACTGGCTTCCATTGTAGGGCCGCACGGTGAGCGGAATTTCCTGCTTGGCGAAGCTGTTGCCTCCTGTGCTGACCGCGATTTTCAACTTGTACGCACCGGGCGCAATATCGAATCCTGTGCGGTAGTTGAAAGCGCCCTGGGTAAACTCCTTGAGGTCCTTCTTTTCGTAATCCAGGGCGCGCGAGTCGCTAAAGCGGGCCGCTACGGAGCCGCCCTGCCCGTAAGCGACTCCTAAAATGGTAACGTCGCAATGAAAATTCTTCTTGTCCTTTTCAAAATTGAATGCGTCGCCCGGCACGGAGAGAGCGACATTCACCAGCGCCTGGTCAGCGCCCTGGTAAAAGTAAGACGCCTCCGCGGTAATTTGGTTGCTTCCGGCCTGCGGGCTGGCGAGTTCGGCCTCCAGAGTCTTCGCCTCCGGTTTGCCGGCGAGTGCATCCACACCCTTGGTGTCATAGTAGCCGTTCCGCGCCCGCACCTCGAGACCTTTGGTGTCTACCTTGACTTTAATCGAATGGTAGGTACCGTCGTGGCTAAGGTCCTCGGGCGCGTAGCCCAGCACGTAGTATTCATCGAGCTCATGGGCAATCTTGTCGAGACCGCCCAAGAAGTCGTTGGTGTTGAAAATAGGGAAGCCGCCAGTTCCGTTTGCCAATGCATAAAGCACATCCTGGTTGGCGGTTGCGTTCTGCGGGAAGGGGGGAATATTGGCGTTGGGCCTAAAGTTCGGGTTGTTCAAGGGATTGTTGAGCGCCATTCCCGGATTTGTTACCCCACCTCCTCCGCCATGACCACCGGTGGTGCCGCTCCCGGTGCCGTGGCCGCCGCTACCGCCACTGCCGCTACCGCCACTGCCACTACCCCCTGTGCCACCGTGCCCCCCGCTCCCGCCTGAACCTCCGCCCCCCGTCGTCCCTCCACCTCCAATTCCGCCTCCGCCACCCCCTCCACCGCCACCCCCTCCTGCCGGACTACCGCCGCCTCCACCGCCCCCGTGCTGTGGGAATGGCAGGGGCATGAGCATGGCCAGGAGCCCTTCATAGTGCGGGAAATTTGGCTCATCCGGAGGTTGAAGGTCACCGAGCGGCCGCCCAGTGGGGGATCCAAGTGTCGGCCCAGCCGGCGACGAAATACTCGGCTGGCCGGTGAACAGGCCGCGGACGTCGAGAGGATAGATGGCAACGTTGGCCTTGTTGGCCTCATCGATGGCCGCGGTCAGTTCGTACATGAGTTCATCGTTTAGCGGAAAGCCGGACGAAAAAA
>JASHYZ010000409.1 GCA_030042795.1 Terriglobia bacterium
CAGCATAGCATCAGAAGTCAGGAGCCAGAAGTAAGAAGCCAGAAGCAGCAAGGCGGATACGGCACGGACTCGGTCTTTAGTCTGGCTCCTTACTTCTTACTTCTGGCTTCTTGCTTCTGCCTCTTTCACGCCATATACATGCCGCCATTCACGTTGAGCACATGGCCGGTGATATAGGCTGCGTCGTCTGAAGCCAGAAACCGGACGGCCAAGGCGATCTCGCGGTCAGTGCCCATTCGTCCCAGGGGCACGAAGTCCAAAATCTTCTTCCGCACGTCTTCAGGCAGCGCCTGGGTCATGGCCGTATCGATGAATCCGGGCGCCACCGCATTGACGGTGATGCTTCGGCTCGCCACCTCGGCTGCGACGGACTTTGTGAGGCCGATCAGGCCCGCCTTTGAAGCGACGTAATTTGCCTGACCTGCGTTACCAGTCTGGCCCACCACCGAACTTATATTGATGATTCGTCCGGCACGGCGGCGCACCATCCCGGGAAGCACCAGGCGAATGCAGTGATAGGCGCCTTCGAGGTTGGTGCGGATGACAGCTTCCCAATCGTCCGGCTTCATGCGCAACACCAAGTTGTCGCGTGTGATGCCCGCGTTGTTCACCAGAATATCGATCTTACCCCAGGTCTCCTGCACCTTCCCAACCACGTCCTTCACCGAATCGGCATTGGACACGTCCAGAGCCACCGGCAGCGCCTTGCGGTCCAGACCCTCAATTTCTTTGGCCGTGGCCCCCAGCTTTTCCAGGTTCCGCGCGCCCAGTGCAACGTCAGCCCCGGCCTCAGCCAGCGCCAAGGCGCAGGCACGTCCGATTCCTTGCGAAGCGCCCGTCACCAGCGCCACTCGGCCTTCAAGATTCATCGTTGCAATGCCCACTCCTTGGTTGCGTTCTGACACGGCTGGAAGCGGGACGCGTCAGTTTACTTAACCATTTGATTAACCACTTGTCAGAATCCTTGAACTCCTGCCATAGTCTAAGCTGGATCCAACTTTAGAATCAGAGGGATGGCTAGCGAGAGAGCATCAGGATTTATTCGCCCGCCAACGGACGGCGAACAACGTTTTGCCAAAAAACCGGCCTATTTGCCTCGTAATCAGATGAAATGAGGAAAGATAACCGCCTTGGGTTCGCTTTCCACAGATTTCTGGATAAGACGCTCATACGACGTGATTTAAGCCTGGTGGGTTCGGTTGGGTTCGTTTCCTCTCTGACCCGACTCACACCACAGGCCCTGCCCTTGATATCCCCGCCGTCGCCGTGGCCAGGATAGATTTCCTCTTGGCTCAGAAAACGACCCCATCACCTTCCAGAACCTCCAATTCCACCCACAAGTTCTGCCGGCGACCCAAAGATTCTTTTTGGGGAGAAGGGACAACTTCCACTGACGGCCCGAGCCTCTCCTGCTTGTTCGCGAAGCCTTGCTGATGGCCCGAATCGGCTTAACAGTCATACTTCGCTTCCGCGGCAAGACACTTAAGCTTGAGTTGCCAAGTAAACGGTAAACAGTGCAGGCAACTCCTCAAGCTTGGCGCAGTCTTCTTCCTGGTTTAGGATAACGCACTTACAGCCCATGAGAATCGCAGGATTTCCGGCCCCACAGCCGCCCGCAGGGAACCACCAACCTCCTGATTTATGCTAGCGGTACGGTTTGCGGCTGTCAAGGAGCCCAGGCGGTGGGCACTGGTGTCATTTGCTGAGCCGGACCCTCTCAGACTCAGAGCATGCAAACGAAAGCGAAGCCGAAAACGAAACCCAAACTGAAACCTCGGACATCCGCGATGCCAGGACGTAGAACAATGCATTCATCTGAATCCGGTGCGCCGGGGCTTAGCGAAGAGAGCGGAAGATTGGAAGTGGTCCAGCGTCCTTGAGTATGCGGGAATAAGCGCGGAAGAACAGACAACCTGAAAAACCGCAGACCTTGAGAAGAAGAAGGCGCTACACCGGCTTCTGAGGCCGCTCTGGGGCGCAGGCCGCTGATCGTAGCGACCACGCTGGAAGCGTAACCTTGACAAGTTCAGTGCGATAACCTATGCTTTGGCATATGCCAAAGAAAGCTGCTGCAATTTTGGAACGTCGCGTCAGGGTATTTAAGAACGGCCGCAACCAAGCGGTGCGGATTCCCCGCGAGTTCGAACTGCCCGGGACCGATGCGACCATTCGAAAAGAGGGCGAGCGGCTGATCATTGAGCCCGCTCCTCCCAAATCCCTGCTCGCAGTGTTGGCGACGCTCAAGCCACTCGCTGAGCATTTTCCGCCGATCCGCGACGTGCCTCCTGATCCAGTCGATCTCTGATGCGCTACCTGCTCGACACCAACATCGTTTCGGATCTCGTGCGCAACCCCCAGGGGAAGGTCGCCCAGCGGATCGCCAGGGTGGGGGAGGCGCGAGTTTGCACCAGTATCATTGTCGCCGCCGAATTGCGGTACGGAGCAGCCAAGAGAGGCTCGCCGCGGCTTTCCGCACAGCTTGAAGCGGTGCTCGCAGCGCTCGAGGTCTTGCCCTTCGAGGCGCCGGCGGATGTTACTTACGCATCGTTGCGCGCCGGCCTCGAGCAGGCGGGCCGGCCCATCGGCGCCAACGACACCCTGATTGCCGCGCAGGCTCTTGCGGTTGGTTGTACCATCGTGACCGACAACGAGAAGGAATTCGCCCGGGTCCGCCATCTTCCACGTGAGAATTGGCTGCGCTGACGTGGAGCAATTCGCGCAAGAGGACCGGCTGGGTAACGCTTCGGAAAGACAGGCCGCCATTTCATGATGACTCTGGCAATCCGGGCAACGCGGCTTCTGCAAGTGAGCTCGGATCGCTTATGATGGAAGCTTCGGGAAGCCTGATGAAGCTCTTGATCGTCAGTTCAGCAGGAGTATAGTGACAACAGCTTCTGTAGCGACGGAAGGGCGGGGCTTCAGATGGCTTTAGCTCTGCCGCAAGACTCGGGGGAATTTTGGGGGTTTTAGCAGTTTGTTAAAAACCCTTGCGGAACCGTGTCATTCCGACGCCGAGAGTTGCGAGGCGGAGGAATCTCGCTCTGAAACTAAAGGAAATGCGAGATTCCTCGTCGCCTAGGGCTCCTCGGAATGACAGTCTGGACGAGTTTTTTCAACGAACTGTTAGAGCTTCGCCGCCTTGTCGTGAGCCGCCGGAAGGAGAACGTCCATGGCTTACTGCCCGCAATGTCTGACAGAATACGCCGAGGGCTCTCCGGAGTGCATCGACTGTGGGATGCCGCTTCAGCCCG
>JASHYZ010000410.1 GCA_030042795.1 Terriglobia bacterium
CGCGCCAGCGGGAGATCTACGAGATCGTCCGAGGGGCGCAGGCAGCCGCTATCGCTGCCGCGAAGCCGGGCGTTAGCTTGGGCCGGGGTAAGAACAGCCCGCAGGAGGCAGCCTACAACTATATCAACACCCACGGCACGGATTCGCACGGCAAGCCGCTCGGGCCATACTTCATTCATGGTGTCGGACACTCCGTAGGTCTGAACGTTCACGATCCCATGAACCGTGATCAGGTCCTCGAACCCGGCATGGTGGTCACGATGGAGCCCGGCATTTACATCCCTGAAGAGAAGCTAGGGGTGCGGATTGAGGACATGATCCTGATCACTCAGGACGGCAACGAAGTTCTCACCAAGCGCCTGCCAAGCGATGCCGATACCATTGAGAAGATCATGTCAGGAAAATGAATGCGTAGCCCCAGGGATACGCCCGATCGGCGCTAACTTAACCTTCTCCCGAGGACGTAAACGAAAGGTTTCACGCCAAGGCGCAAAGCGCGCAAAGCAGAACTTCTCTGTACTACTAATCATGAAAATGTTTGTGGCTTGCACAAATTTTCTAGCAGGTTGCGGAAAAAGCCTTCGGACCATGTCATCCTGAGCGCAGCGAAGGATCTGCTTTGTGTGCTTTCAATAAGATACAGCAGATGCTTGGCGGAGTTTACCCTGAGCCCCTTCGCGGTGCTCAGGGCCGTTCGCAGCGGAAGGGCGAACGGGCTCAGCATGACAGATTCCCTTTTTCCGCAGCCTGCTAGCTAGAGCTATTTGTTTGCGGTCCTGTAGTGCTGTGTTCTCTGTGTCCAAAAGCACTCAACACGGAGGCCGCGGAGTCTCCGTGAACTCATGTTGAGACGCTTCTCGGCACAGAGGTCACGGAGAACTCCACTTTGGTTGTGGCGAAACCGCGCTGTGTACTGCGCTCACTTTGCGCCTTGGCGTGAGACGCTTTGCTACCTGCCAATTTCGTCACACCTTCCAAGGGAGTGGGGCCATATCTTGCGCGGGTCATGGCAGGCGGCGAAGCCCTATGTTAGCGCTTATGGGAATGCGATCCGGGGCCGTCGCGCAGGCCAACCCGCCCTCGAACTCTAACGCGGCAGGCCGGCCTCGCCGGTGATCTCGAATGTTGCTTCAGCGGAGGACGATCCGGGACGGGGTTGTCCCCCGCTCACCACCACCGAGAAATGGCCCGGCAACACTTTGCGCTCGCCATTTGCCGTCACCTGACTCAGGTCGCGCGGTGTGAGGTTGAACGCAACTTTCTCGGTTTCGCCTGGAGACAGGTGTACACGCTCAAACCCTCTGAGTTCGCGAAGCAGCGCGGCGTTCTCGAAGTGCGAATCTTCAGGAACGGTTAGATAAAGTTCCGCCACTTCATCGCCCGCAACCGAAGAGGTATTCTCGACCTCCGTTTCCACACTCAAAGGTTCGCCTGCTTTGACCTCATTGGACGACAGTTTCAGATTGCTGTAGGCAAAGCTGGCGTAACTTAACCCGTACCCGAACCCATAGAGGGGCTGCCCGGTGAAATAGCGATAGGTGCGGTTCTTCATCGAGTAGTCTTCGAACGGCGGAAGTTGATCGAGCGAGGCATAGAAGGTTACAGGCAGCCTCCCCGCGGGGTTGTTCGAGCCTGACAGCGTCTCGGCTATGGCGGTGCCGCCTTCCTCGCCCGGATACCAGGCCTCGAGAATGGCGCTGGCGTGTTCATTGGCCCAGTTCACGGCCAGCGCGCTGCCGTTCAGCAAGACGGCCACCAGAGGCTTACCTGTTGCCGCCAACGCCTCCAGCAGATCCTGCTGGGTACGTGGCAAGCCGATATCAGTGCGGTCGCCGCCGCTGAATCCTTCCACATGAATCGGCATCTCCTCGCCTTCAAGCCCGGGAGAGAGCCCGACAAAAGCCACCACCACGTCAGCCTGCCGGGCTGCTTTCACAGCCTCGTCGCGCAGAACGTCGGCGGGCGGCTGCCAGTTCAGCGTAATTCCAGCCGCGAACAGCGGTGCGCGATGGGTGTACTCCAGGCGGAAGTCGTGAGGTTTGGTGTCCGCAAAGTGCTCCTGAAAGACGGGAGCCTTCGGGTCCCAGTTAAACTCGGAGCGCGTAGCCTCAGCCACCGGAGCGCCGTCCAGGTAGACACGAACTCCCTCTTGATCCCCACACGGGTAGCAACCTAGCGCACTAACGCTGAATGTGTAATCACCCGGACCCGGGAGAGTAAGCGTGCCGCTCCAGCGCACGCCGAAAGCCTGAAGCGGCACGCCGGGCGCGGGCGAAGCCGCGTTCCAGTCAAATTGAATCTGCGGATCGACGCGCCTGAGTGCCGGCTTACCGGAAAAATCTGTGTTGGCGAAATACTCGGCCGTGAGGCCCTCTCCTGCCGCGCCGGAAGGCCGGAACACCGTGCGCGGGACCGGAACCGGCAATTCCGAGACGTAGGCGGAACCCTGGGCATAGAGCACGTCCGCCTTACCCGCGAAGACCTTCTTCATGCCGTCGACGGGCAGCACCGGATGGGATGGCGTGCCGTTATAGTTGCCCTCCAGAGCCGGCAGTGACTCAGCATTGGGGCCGACGACGGCAATCCTCCTGATGACGGCCTTGAGAGGCAGAGCCCCATCCTGATTTTTCAATAGCACCATACTTTCGCGCGCCACCTGCAGCGCAAGCGCGCGATGTGCAGGCGAGTCGTCTTCAGACATCGTGATGCGATTGAAGGAAACACTGCGAGGCGGATCAAACATTCCCAGCCGAAACCGGGCCGTGAACAGCCGCCGGAGGGCCGTATCGATCTCGCTCTCTTGGATGAGTCCGTCGTGAACCGCCTTCACCAGATTCACGTACTCTTCGCCGCAAGTCGTGTCAGTCCCCGCTCGAACCGCGACTGCTGCCCCGTGCTCGTCATCGGGGGTGAAGTGGTGCCCGTGTGTGATGTCGCCCACTGCTCCGCAGTCCGAAGTGACATATCCCTGAAACTTCCAATCCTCACGCAGCGTTTTCTGCAGCAGATAATTGTTCGCGCACGCCGGCTGTCCGTCGATCGCGTTGTAAGCGCACATCACGGAGTCGGCGTGGCCTTCGGTAACGGTTGCGCGAAAAGCGGGCAGGTAGGTGTCCTCGAGATCGTAAGGAGCGGCGTCAACATTGAAGCCGTGGCGCTTCGATTCCGGCCCGCTGTGTACCGCGTAATGTTTGGGGGTGGCGATCACCTTGAAGTAGTGAGGATCGTCGCCCTCGAGGCCGGTCACGAACGCCACGCCTAGCCGGGACGTCAGGTAGGGGTCCTCACCGTAGGTCTCCTGCCCGCGCCCCCAACGCGGGTCGCGGAAAATGTTGATATTGGGAGACCAGAAATCGAGACCGAAATAAATGCTGTGATTGCCCTGGCGTTGGGCCTGGTTGTACTTGGCGCGGGCTTCGGTCGCAATAGTCTCAGCCTCGCGATGAATCAAGTTGGTGTCCCAGGTGGCGGCCATTCCGATCGCCTGCGGAAAGACCGTGGCGTAGCCCGAGCGTGCTACCCCGTGCAGCGCCTCGCTCCACCAATCGTAAGAGGGCAGGCCCAGCCGAGGAATGGCGGGCGCCGTATGCTGCATCTGGAGCACTTTTTCCTCGAGCGTCATTCGCGAGATAAGGTCGTTCACACGCTGATCGATGGGCAAAGCGGGATTACGATAGGCGGGCGCGTCACCCTGAGAGGCATCTTGGATTGGCCCGGATTGCGCTCGGGTGCTTGAATTTTGCGACGGGGCGGAGAGGACTGCGCCGAAGACGCCTACCGCGATCAGCAGGTAGTCATAAAGGGGTTTGGGTCTACGCATAGTGGTGACAACGATATCCGTAGACGAGCTGCAAAGCAACCCTTCTATTCTATGCGTTAGGTAACGGTGCAGCTTGATCTGCAGCTTTGACCTGTGGCTTTAACCGCAGCTTTGACGTGCGACTTTAACCTGCGACTTTGACCTGTCGCTGCGAGTTTACCTCGCCAGGGGGCGGCGTAAAGCCGCCCCCACCTAAAGCCGCCTCCAGTTCAACTTGCGCCGCCAGCGTTAGTTCAGACCTACGCGCGGCCAATCGCAAATCTCAAATCTCAGATCTCGAGTACCTCAAATCTCAAATTCTCAAACCTTGACGAAAATTTTCCTCCGATACATCCACAACAGGACCAGCCAGTAGCAGAGCAGCACTGCGGAACCCTCTACAAAAGGCTGCACGCCCGCACCGAGAAAGGCGAAAAAGTTCGGACCCAAGTGGATGCGGAACGAACTGATGATGAACCCCTCTATGAAGTGGGCGATGCAATACGCAACAATCGAATTCATGCCGATTACAATCAGCGGGAAAGCCCACTTGCGATAGCGCTTCACGTCAATCACCCAACTGAACGCGGCCAGATACAGGAAACAGATTCCGCCGCTGAAGAGCGTCCAGGACGGCGTCCACACACGCTTTACAACGGGGCAGATGTGCGTGTAGTGAAGCAGCAGTCCGGCGGCGAGACCGATCACTCCGGCCACCAGCAGTTTCTTCATCGGGATGCGCGGCGCCGTCTCGCGAAGCCAGCGGCCGGCGACGAGGCCGAGGATCATGGTGCCGAGCGTGGGAATGAAGCTCAACGTAAGGTAGCCGCCGTCGTTGTAAACGAAAGGATGCTCGCGGGGAAACAAGTTGAGGAACCA
>JASHYZ010000411.1 GCA_030042795.1 Terriglobia bacterium
GCCGTTGATGCTGGCTTCTGCTGCGAAGGCACGGCGCTCCAAGCTTGAAGACTGGCGCAGCAGACCAGCGTTGAGAAGAGAGTGACGCGGCGTTGGCCCGCCCGGCGCGCGGATGAAGGCGGCGCGGTATCAGGTAACCCTCGAGTAACCCTTAGCAGGCTGCGGAAAAACCCGTCCAATCTGTCATTCCGAGGAGCTCAAGGCGACGAGGAATCTCGTATTTCCTTTAATTTCAGAGCGAGATTCCTCGCTGACGCTCGGAATGACACGTTCCCGAACATTTTTCCGCACCCTGTTGGCGATTTGTAGCGGTTCATCTTCTGGTTGGATGCGCTTCGCAGGCTCGCGGTGGCGCTCGGGTCACGACTCACGCCGGTTGGCCTAGACAAGCACACGTCACGGAACACGACTGAGGTTTCGAATGAGCTCAGAGATTGCCAGCCGGCCTATGCTCAATTAACCGGCAGATAGGCCAGTGCGCTGCACTGATGGATTCGAAAGTGACAGGAACAGCGATCCGAGGGGCAGATCACCGAAACCACTCCGAAGTATTGTTGGGCCGTGATCAATCCGGGCACGCCGCACGCCGGGCAACTCACAATGGCGTAAAAGACGGAGGCCACGCGCTTGCGCAGTGAAGGAGAATGGTCAAGCACGATGACATCGGCCGGCGCCATTTGGCCTAACTGATCCTCATCAACCATATTCAAGCTGTCCGGCCAAACGGACTGCGTTGCGCCCGCCGTTCCGCGCTGAACGAATGAGCCGGCGCGAACCATTTCACTCCTCACATCTCCCCGGCCTCGGCGCATCATCCCACCTCACCTGTGCTTCTGAGTCCGCCGGAAAAGCGTCCGGCGCCTCCACATAGACCTCTATCGGCAGAATCGAGAGAATCTCAATACCCCTCGCCTTGCGCCTGCGGTTTCAGACTGATCTGTCAAATTCGTAAGACACTTCAACAGGCCTTAAAGCTTGCGCCGCCTTGGCCGATACAGCAACCATCTGCGAGATGCATTGCGATGCAACATTGAACGCAAAGGTCACGCAGCGATAGACGCCGGGGACGCTAGACCCCGGAACGTACCGGAAAGCGCCACTTGAGAAACGTGACAGGCGGCGAAGGGAGTGAAAACACGCCCTTCCCGGCAGCGCCGAAGTGTGTTCAGGCGCAGCGGAGAAGCCTGTCTCGCGAGTGACGCAATTCGGTTGCAGTTCCGGCGCGGGCGGCTGTCCCGGAGACAGGAACGAGGTGAACGCAAATGGCTACTCAAACAGCAACAGCCGCGTTGGGTCAATCGACATCCCGCAGCGTCAATTCTCGCCGCCGGACGACATGGTCAGCGAGTCAAAAGCGGATCGCCGCCAAGGCGCAACGCGAAGCTCTGGCAGCGGAGCGGGAACGCCAGCGCGAGGAACTTACGGTAAGGTTAATGGGGTTGGTGAAAAGGGTGGCGTTTGAAATGAGAGAGCATTTGCCTGCCCACCTCGATCTTGATGACTTGGTGAGCGCTGGAACCCTCGGCCTCATCGACGCCGTGCGCCGCTTCGAAGTCGGCAAGCACGTCAAGATCGAAACCTATGCGCGCTACCGGATCAAAGGAGCAATTCTGGATGCGTTGCGCAACCTTGATCCGGCCTCGCGGGATATGCGGAAAAAGAACAAGCGCGCGGAGCGGGTGTTTCGAGATTTGGAGATGAAGCTCGGCCGCCCGGCCACGGACGGCGAAATGGCGGAAGCCATGCGCATGAGTCTGAATTCGTGGTACAAGATGGTGCATGAAATGCAAGCTATGGGTCTCGAGTGGCTTCGGCCCACAGATATGGCTCCGGCGCATCCGCTTGCCGAAGAGGATTTACCGGCCACGGACCAAGTGGATCAATTCGAGCTCTGCTATCGGCGGGAGCAGCGGGACTTGATTGCCCGGTCTCTGGACCGGGTGTCCGAGCGCGAACGGCTGGTTCTCTCGCTTTACTACGAAGAGGACCTTACCATGAAGCAGATCGGAGACCAGCTCGGTGTTGATGAGTCGCGCGTCTCACAGATTCATTCCGTGGCCCTCAACCGGCTGCGCAGTAAAGTGCAGTCGATGCTGCGCCCGCCGTTGCCGGGCGTGAGACCGCCCGCATCGACCGCTGTTTATGCGGAGCGCGTCTAGCAGCCGCACCCCAGGCGTTGCCCTCAGGCTATGTCTGGTGGTACAAACAAGACTGAGCTTTGGCTTAGCACTTTGTTGAAGTCTCGCCCAGCCATTCATAAGGAGCCGCCGGCGGCGGCAAGGAATCTCAAGGGACCTCTCTTTCAGAGCGAGATTCCCCGCCCGGAATGACAAGCTCCAGAACGTTGGGCGGCAAACTGAGACACTACCCGGCACAGCAAGCCGTTGACACCCATGAATCGATACGACAGTAAGACGTTCGAAAACCAGAACGTGGTTTTGGACGAGGGCGTCTTTATTAACTGCGTTTTTAAGAATTGCAGCCTGGAGTACAGCGGCGGTGACGTCTACGTTCAGAACTGCCAGGGCGACGGTTGCCAGCTCATCTGGCGCGGCGCCGCGCAACGTACTGTCTTTCTACTCCAAGGCCTTGGATTGATGCCCGTTCCCACCGCACCGCCTGCCGCTAACACCCGCGTGCAATAGCGCCGCACGCTGGACTCAACCACTGGCGAATGCTCTTCTGAAGCACCGCCTCAACGCCTGTTGATCCTCCATTGGACATAACGGACACGATCACAATCTTTTCCGAGAGACCCTCATCGCTTTATACTCAACGTAGGACCGGTTCATGCCCTCTCGCCGTCAATTTATCACCGCGCTGGCCAGCCTCAGCGGCAGCGCTCTGTGCTTGCGCCGGAGTCTGATGGCAGACTCGTCCCCGCGAGTGCAACCCAAGGCTGAAGCTGAATCTCCCAGCGTGGCGGTTCGTTACACGAACGTGGCGCAAGCTGCGGGACTCGACTTCCTGCAAGACGCGACCGCGTCGGATCAGAAGTACTACCTCGAGACCATGGGTACTGGCCTCGGTTGGATTGACTACGATCAAAATGGGCTTATGGATCTCTACTTCGTGCAATCAGCCGCTACCGATATTTACAAGCCGGCCCGGCCGCTGCGCTCCGCGCTCTATCGCAATAACGGCGACGGTACCTTTACCGATGTAACCGATAAGGCCGGCGTGGGAGCCGCCGGGCTCTACGGCCAGGGTGTGGCGGTGGGTGACTACGACAACGACGGCTTTCCCGATCTCTACCTCACAGGCTATGGTCGCGCCATTTTGTTCCGAAACAACGGTGACGGTACCTTCACCGACGTCACCGGGAAGGCTGGGGTTGCGAATACCAGCGGTTGGGGGACGAGCGCGGGCTGGTTCGATTACGACCGGGACGGATATCTCGATCTTCTCGTCTGTAATTACATCGAGTGGTCTCCCCAAAACAACATCTGGTGCGGCGACCACAAGCCCGGATACCGCTCTTACTGCCACCCTGACAACTACAAGGGCCAGCGGCTGAAGCTTTATCACAATAATCACGACGGTACTTTCACGGACGTCAGCGAAAGATCGGGGGTCGGCAAACCCGAAGCCAAGGGTATGGGCGTGGTACTCGCCGACTTCAACCGCGACGGCTGGACCGACATCGCCATCGCGAATGACACGTGGCCGAATTTCTTGTTCATCAATCAGCGCGACGGCACGTTTAAGGACGTGTCGTTAATTTCGGGCGTGGCAGCCAGCGAAGACGGCAAGTACGAGGCGGGCATGGGCATCGATGCCGCCGATGTAGACGGCGACGGCTGGTTGGACATCTATATCACTCACCTCGATCATGAACTTAACCGGCTCTATCACAACAACCACGACGGGAGCTTCGACGACATCACCTATGCCTGTGGGATCGGGAACCAGGCGATCAATTTGAGCGGCGTGACCATGAAATTTCTGGACTATGACAATGATGGCTGGACGGACATCTGCCAGGTGAACGGAGCGATGCTCGACAACATCAAACTCTACCATCCGGAAGTCACCTATCCGGAGCCAAAGTTGATGTTTCGGAACGTGGGTGGGGGGAGATTCAAAAAGGTGTCTGAGGAGTTGGGACTCGATTTCATGCACAGTGTTCCCGGGCGCGGCCTTGCTGTGGCCGACTACGACAATGACGGCGACCTTGACTTGGCTATAAACGTCCGCGGTGAACGCCCTGAACTGCTGCGCAACGACGGCGGCAACAGCAACAACTGGTTGCAGGTGTTCCTCATCGGCACCAAGTCCAACCGCGACGCCGTCGGCTCGACACTCCAGCTGGTTTCAGAAGGATTCACTCAGATCAAGCAGCGGCAGGGCGGAATGGGCTACATGTCGGCGAGCGACCCCCGCGTGCACTTCGGGCTGGGAACCCGCAAGTCCATCGAGTGGTTGGAAATCACTTGGCCGAACGGCGCAGCGGAGAAGCTCGAGAAGGTGCCGTTGAATCAGATCATCACCGTAAAGGAAGGAGAGGGAATTGTGCCGCGGCCCTTTCCGAAGGTTTCGTAGGTGCGGGTCTTGCGCCCGCCCTCGGGCGACCACGAGAGGTCGCCCCTACGTGACCGCGCACTGGTCACTGTTCCAGCACCACGGTCTCGCGGGCAGGATGAACTGTCATTTTCATCCCATACTCGGGTCGCAGGGTAAGCGAAGGAAGGGGCCAAGTAGGATGTCCCGGCACGGTCCGGAAGCTAAACCGGCGAATAATCGTAGCCAGGACCAGCGCGATCTCGAGAAGTGCGAACTCCCTTCCGATGCATACGCGGGGGCCGCCCCCAAATGGAAAGTATGCGAACTTCGGCAAGCGGTCGGCCAAGCCGTCTGCCCAGCGCTCAGGACGGAAAGCATCAGGGTCGTCAAAGAATCGCGGGTCGCGGTGCACAACCCACTGAAACATCGCCACCGTCGATCCTTTGGGTACCGTGTAGCCGCCAATCTCGCAGTCGCTGAGCGCCTCGCGCACCACGCCGTAGGCGGGAGGATACAAGCGGAGCGACTCCTTGATAACCCAATCAAGGTAGGGCAACCGGCTGAGGTCGCGGAGCGTCGCAGGGCGGTCTCCCAGAATGCTGTCCAGTTCCTGCTGCAACCGGGTCTCCGCCTCAGGATTCTCCCCTAAGAGAAAGAGCGTCCATGTCAGCGCGAGCCCCGTGGTTTCGTGGCCGGTGAAGAAGAGAGTGGTCATCTCATCGCGAAGTTGCTGGTCTGTCATCTCCACGCCGTAGACCTGTTGCGCTCGCAGAAAGGCTGAGAGCAGGCTGATTTCGTCTCCGTTTGAATGATGCCCGTCGCGGATTGCGTCGTAAATGATGCCGTCGAGGCTCCGCATTGCCCGTAGATAGCGGAGGTTGCCCGGCGTGGGAATCCATTCCGGTAACGCGTACAGGCCGAAGCGATCGGCAAACTGCTCGAGATAGACATTGATTGCAGCGGCTGCGTCTTCGATTTCGTCGGCGAGATCACGGCCGAAAAGCACCCTCGCGATGATCTCCAGCGTGAGACGCATCATTTCATGGTGAACGTCGTGAACCTCGCCGGTCTGCCAGCTCTCCAGCTTTCGCTCCGCGTAGGCAACAATCGTTTCAGCGTAAGTATCGATGTGCTCGTGCCGGAAGGCGCGCTGCCCAATCCGCCGCTCGCGCAGCCAGGTATCGCCGTCGCTGGTGAGCAGGCCCTGTCCAAACAGACGGCGGCTCTCGCGGAGATAGACCGCCTTAATGAAATTCCGATAGTTGGTAACCAGCACTTCCTCGATGTAGCGCGGATGGCTGATCAAATACGTGGGGATGTTCACCACGCGCATGAAGACGATGTCGCCATATTCGCGCGCGATCCGACTGGCGAACTTGACGTCTTCCCTCCTCACCTCTGGAAGCACACCGAGGAGGAAGTGACCTCTGGGGCCGGGCGGCCGCTTGATTGAAGGCATAAGTTGGATACTCAGCAGTGTAACAGATTGGCTATCCTAGCATGAGAATAGACATTACGGCAAAGCGAACTTCCGTGCTCTCAAGAAGAGATTTTCGCGCCTTGGGTGCTCTCGCTTATAGATGGAGCATCCTACCCAAAGGTTGCTGGACCGGATTGTCACCACGCGGTGCGCCGAAAGGCATATTTCCCTGAGCCTTTCCTTGCTGTGATGTGCTTGACGTGACGTGACGCGCCTTAGGCTGACGTACAATGGACTGCGCGTCATGAACGACACCCACCCAACCTTGCCCTCCGCTCTCTGCGCCGAAATTAAAGCATTCGTCCAGTCGTTGCAGCAGCCTGTGGCGGCGGAAGAGGGCGGGGCGATCCTCCACTTTAGCGAAGGGTTGGCCGGTGATACTTCGAAAGGTGGTTGGCGTCTGGAGGTCGAATTCGGCAAGCCGTTGCTGGAATTTTGGGGTGGCGGCCGATCGATCGTGCGCCGCATCGAGCGCATCAAGCGGGACGGCAGCACACTTCTCGTGGAGGCCCGCAAGCCGGGCGGGCTTCCCGTTCGGCTTGAGATCGGTGAAGCCGAAGCACTGGCAGGCGGTGGCACGAGGCGGGAGCCAAGCGACTTAGATCGAGCGCAAGCCTCGGCAGAGGCGAAAAGATCGAGCTCCGAATCGAGCCCTGATGAGGAAAACCCGGCAGCGCGCCGGGCTCGAGTCCGGGCCGCATTCGAGCGCGAGCTTACCGCGATGCTGGCTCGGGAATTTCCGGGCTGGCGGCTGGAGCGCGTGACGCACCGTTCCGACCGCGAACGCACCTTCTCCGGTTGCTACACGCGCGGATGGGCGTCGCGTGGACGCGAGGCTTGGGCCTTTCTTGGCCTCTCGGAGTTGGAGGGCGCCTTTGCCATCGAGAACGCCCTGGCATACGGACTGATCTGGCTGGATTCGCTGCGCGAGCGCATCACGCCCGGTAGGATAGGCGCGAAGAGCCAGTGGCCGGTGACGGGCGGGCTCAAGCTTGTACTGCCGCCGGCCGCGGTGGCCGTCGCTGCGCATCGCACTGCCTACCTCGATCCGCAGGTCGCCGGCGTCGAGATTCTTGAGTGGACTCCTGCACAGCAATACGTGCGCGCTGTCGACCTCCGTGACTACGGCAACGTGGAGACGCGGCTTACGGCACGATGGCGAGGCGCGCGGCTGCTGGAACAGTTTCACCCGCTCGTTCAGCAGTTACTTGGTGATCTTCCGCCGGAGCGCTCGAAGCGCCTCAGAATCGTGGCGGACGCAGCGGGCGAGGCCATTTCGCTGCGTGTGGCGGGCCTGGAGCTGGCTCGCATTGAAGGCCGCTCGCCCGTGAGGGTGTATTTCGGACTCGAAGGCCAGCGTCGGCTACTACAGGACCAAGACCGCGAGGAATTCAGCCGTCTGATGACGAGAGCACTCGATATTCGACGGCCCCGCAGCGCCAACCGAACGGACCCCCTGTACCGCCTTCAACCCGAGCGCTGGCTGGAAAGCATGCTGGTGGACGACATCACTCGCCTTGACCCGGCCTTTGTTCCGGAACACGTCTATCCGCAGGTACCGGCCTTTTCGGGTCCGGCCTCGCCGGAGTTCTCACGGGGCGTGATCGACATCCTTGGCGTTACGCGTGATCCGGAGACCGGCGTCCACAGCCTGGCCGTGGTGGAACTGAAGCTCGACGAGGATCCAAACTTGCCTCTGCAGGGCCTGGACTATTGGCTGCGCGTCAAGTGGCTTGAAGATCGCGGCCAGTTCCGCGAGAGCGGTTACTTCCCGGGTCTTACGCCCTCGCCGGCGCCGCCGGTGCTTTACCTGGTGTCTCCGGCTTTCCGTTTTCACTCCACCACGGAGCGCATCTTGCGGTATTTTCAGCCTTCGATTCGCGTCGTGAAAGTCGGAATCAATCAGAACTGGCGGGAGGGCGTGAAGGTGCTCTTTAGGCGCACGCTTCAGCAGGGACGTGTTCTTGAGGAAAGCAGAGCCGGCGTGTGACAGTCGCAATCGACTGGTTCTCCAAGACAGTCTGTGATGACTTGTGACGAATGGTGAAAAACTAAGCAAGCCGCTTCTTCTCTTCGACGGCGATTGCGGCTTCTGCCGCTATTGGGTGGCGCGCTGGAGAATCCTGACGCGCGGTGCGGTTGACTTCGCTCCCGCGCAAACGGCCGCCTCGCGCTTCCCTCAGATTTCCAAAGAAGCCTGGTCGCGCTCCGTGCAGCTCGTCACGCCCGAGGGTGAGGTCTATTCGGGAGCCGAGGCCGTATTTCGCTCGTTGGCATATACGCCGCAACACCGCTGGGAGCTTGCAATCTACCAAGACCTGCCCGGCGCTCGGCCTGTTTGTGAATGGGCGTACGCATTGGTAGCGGCCCATCGCAACTTCTTCTCAAAGCTCACCCGGCTAACCCTGGGGCGCGATCCGGAGCCTCCCTCGTACGTTTTCGGCCAGTGGCTTTTCCTGCGCCTGTTGGGACTCGTCTACATGGTTGCTTTTCTATCTCTGCGCGTGCAGATTCTGGGCTTGACCGGCGCGCGCGGCATCATGCCCGCCTCGCTCTTGCTGCAGCTCGTCGAGAAGAACTTCGGTTCGGCGAGTCATCACCTCTCTCCGACGCTAGCCTGGTTCAGTGCGAGCGACGCATCTCTCAAGCTGCTCTGCAGCGGCGGGGCGCTCTTTGGTCTGCTCGTGTTTGTTGGCGTGTTGACGCGGCCCGCGCTGGTGTTGGCTTGGGCATTCTATCTTTCGATCTTCACGATAGGACGCGACTTTCTTTCGTTTCAATGGGACCTACTGCTGCTGGAAGCAGGCTTTCTCGCCATTTTTATGGCTTCTTGGCAACCCTTCGATCTGCCGTGGCGCTCGACGCCTTTCTCCGGCAAAACCACGGTGCTTTGGCTGGGACGCTGGCTCCTGTTCCGGCTCCTGTTTCTGTCCGGCGCCGTGAAGCTTCTGAGCGGCGACTCGTCTTGGCGAAACCTCACGGCCCTCGAGTTTCACTACTGGACTCAGCCCATTCCCACGCCGGTCGCCTGGTACGCCGCCCAACTGCCGGTTTGGTTTCAGAAGACGTCGGTCGTCGCGGTTTTCATTCTCGAACTCGGCGTTCCTTTTCTCATCTTCGCCCCGCGACGGCTGCGGAGAGCCGGTGCCTTCCTGATTGCGGGTTTCCAGTTGACGATCGCGATCACCGGAAACTACGCGTTCTTCAACCTGCTGACCATTTTCCTTTGCGTCCTGCTGATCGATGACGCCTGCTGGCGGCGCTGGCTGCCGAAGCGCATCGTGCAGCCCGTCTTGGCCGGACCGGCCGCGCCGGACAGCACGCGACTGGCCTCTGCCGGAAGGATTGTACGCGCGGCTCTGGCCGTAGTGATTACGGTGGTCAGTTGCACGGAAATTCTGACGACGTTTAACCAGGATGAACTCGTACCCAGCTTTGCGCGACGGTTGGTGGAGTGGCAGTCTCCGTATGGTATTGCCAACTCCTATGGTCTCTTTGCCGTGATGACGACTTCGCGGCTCGAAATCGTTGTGGAAGGAAGTAACGATGGCCGTAACTGGCTGCCGTACGAGTTCAAATACAAGCCGGGGGAATTGGCGCGGCGTCCTCCCTGGGTGGCGCCGTATCAGCCGCGCCTGGACTGGCAGATGTGGTTTGCGGCGCTCGGAAGTTACCAGCAAAACCGCTGGTTCGCGAATCTTCTCATCCGCTTGCTCGAAGGATCGCCTGATGTGATCGCATTGCTGGAAACAAATCCCTTCCCGAACGCCCCGCCGCATTACATCAGAGCTGTGGGCTATGAGTACCACTTTACGGATTTCGCTTCGCGCCGCGCCACCGGGGATTGGTGGCGACGCGAGCGCAAGGGATTGTATTTTCCGGTGGCAGCTCTCCGAGGGGAATAGCGCTCGAGTGACGGCGCATTCGCAAGGACCCGCGTTTGGCAAACCGCGCCGATCCCGAATGGGCTGACGCACCACAGATCGCGTAATCGTACTATAATCAGGGGTTGGAGCCGACTTCTGGCTTCTGATTTCTGAAATGAAACTCTCCCGCCGGTTCTTTCTCGGATCTTCTGCGCTCGTCCTCGGTTCGCAGCTTGTGGAGGCGCTGGCCACGCCGCTTTGGAAGTGGCGCAGCGCTGTGATGCTGGCCGCGTCGCCAAAGCCCACTGTGGGCGCCGCGCCGGTAACGTTTGCGGACGTGGCTAAGGAAGCCTGCCTCACCGTCACCAACGTGTGGGGCGGCGTGCAGCACAAGGACTACATTATCGAGGCGAAGGGCAGCGGCCTGGCCTTCTTCGATTACGACATGGACGGCTGGCTCGACGTCTACCTGACCAACGGCCTGCGTCTGAACGAGACCTTTCCGCCGGGTCAAGCGCCTGCCTCTCATCTCTACAAGAACAATCGCGACGGCACGTTCACGGACGTCACAGCCAAGTCGGGCCTTGGCGTGAGCGGCTGGCAGACGGGCGTGTGTGTGGGCGACTATGACAACGACGGCTGGGACGACCTTTTCTGTTGCTTCTGGGGCCACAACATTCTGTTCCACAACAACGGCGACGGCTCCTTCGCCGACGTTACCAAGAAGGCCGGCCTGTGGGAGGACTTCGATGAAAAGCATCCACCGCGCTGGGGTTCCGGCTGCACGTGGCTTGATTATGACCGCGACGGCCGCCTGGACTTGTTCGTCGCCAACTACATAGTCTTCGAGAAGGACAAGATCCCTGCGCCCGGACAATCGGCCTACTGCCAGTGGAAGGGTATTCCGGTGATGTGCGGTCCGAGAGGACTGCCCGGCGGATCGAACATCCTTTACCACAACAACGGCGACGGCTCCTTCACGGATGTGTCGCAGAAAGCGGGCATTTTGGCGCCCGGTCCGCGTTATTCGATCACGGCCGTCTCCTATGATTTCGACAACGACGGCTGGCCCGACATTTATGTAGCTGTCGATTCCGAGCCCAGCATTCTATATCACAACAACCACAACGGCACGTTCACGGACGTGGCCGTGATGAACGGGTGCGCGTACAACGAGGACGGCCAAGAGCAGGCGGGGATGGGCGTGGCCGTGGCGG
Source organism: Terriglobia bacterium (assembly GCA_030042795.1). The sequence goes on from JASHYZ010000411.1 coordinate 11,067, forward strand.
ACTATGACTGCGACGGTTCCCTGGATCTTTTCAAGACGAATTTTTCCGACGATACTCCGGACCTTTACCACAACAACGGCGATGGCACGTTTACGGACGTGACCTTCGCCGCAGGCTTGGGATTGAACACCCAATATGTCGGCTGGGGCTGCGGGTTTCTCGACTACGACAACGACGGTTGGTCCGACATCATGCAGATCAACGGACATGTCTATCCCGAGGTGGATAAGTCTGACCTGGGGGTGAAGTTCAAGGAGCAGCGTCTGCTGTACCACAACCTGGGCAACGGCAAGTTTAAGGATGTCTCTGCCGAAAGCGGACCCGGAATCACCGAGCAGTATTCGAGCCGGGGCGCCGCCTTCGGCGATTACAACAATGACGGCAACGTCGACGTCCTGATCCTCAACATGAATGACCCGCCGTCCTTATTGCACAATGAGGGCGGACACAAAAATAATTGGATCACCCTGAAGCTCGTGGGCACGCAGTGTAATCGCACCGCCATCGGCGCACGTGTGCGCGTGGTGACCGGAAAACACGCACAGATGGACGAGGTTCATTCCGGAACGAGCGTGATGTCGCAAAGCGATCTGCGGCTGCACTTCGGGATCGGACAGGCGAGCGTGATCGATCTCATCGAAGTGAAATGGCCCACGACCGGCAAGCTGGAGAAATTTACTCACGTTGAGCCCAATCAGTTCCTCACCCTCAAGGAAGGCTCGGGCATTGTCAAAACTGAAAAAGGCCGGAGCCAAACGGCGGCGAGCCCCACTCGCACTTCAGCCCGTCTGGTTTCCGCGTCCCGCCAGCAAGGGTCGAAGCTCATCAAGTGACCGCAGCCTCGGGTAATCCAGCCCGTCGTCGTAAATCCCGAAGCGATCCATCAGCAGGCCCCGAATGCCCGCGCGCCGCGCTCCTCCGATGTCGGTGGCGTAAGTGTCGCCAATGAAGAGCGCTTCGGAGGGAGAAATGGCGGCCCGCTCCACGGCCATGTGGAAGATCTCAGGATGGGGCTTTTCAACGCCCACCACCGCCGAGTCCAGAATTGTGCGAAAGTACGGAGCCAATCCAATGCGATTAAGCTGCTGCTCCATGGTGCCCACCGAATTGGAAATGACGCCCAGGTAGTAGCCCGAGTCGCGCAGCCACCGAAGCGCCGGCTCTGTATCCGGAAAGACGCGGGACCAGAATTGAATATCGCGAAAACGCTCGATGACCCGCTCGGAAATACTGCCGTGTTGCTCGACTGGCACGTGAAGGCGATCCATTAAGGCGTGAAGATACTCCGTCCAGTAAAGGCGATCTACGGCCTGCGGCAGATCGCCGCTTTCGAGCAACGGCCAGAGCCATTCGTCGAACTTTTTCTTTGCCCGCCGCTCGGCGGCGTGAAAATCCGTCACTGCCGCTGGAAATCCCGCACTCGTCAACTCCTGCGCGAGTTCGTCCACGCGAGGGTAGAGGAGGGTGTTTCCAGCGTCAAAAAAGATTCCGCGAATTGTTTTTTCCATTGTTGTTTTGCGGCCTGCCTAAGCAGACCGGGATTTCTCGCGGCGCCAAAAAGCGCGCCGCCGCTTGAAATAACAGGTTCGGACGCCGGGTCTATTCGGTCTTCGAATCGACGCGCGAGGCGCCTGTGGCTCGCGTGGCAATTCAGCGGCCTGCTGACACTGCTGCGGCTGATTCCGCAGCCCGAAGAAGCTCCTCAAAAAGTGTCTGCTTCACCGCCTCGGGCGCGAAAGCCCCGCGAATCGCATTCTCTGTCAACTGGACGATCTCGTCATCTGTCAGCGCAAAATGTCTTGCCGCCAGGCTCATCTCCCGCCCGATGCTGGTGTCAAACATCGACGGATCGTCGGTGTTGATTGTCACAGGGACGCCCTCCTCAATGAACCGGCGCAAAGGATAGTCCTCGATCCTTTCGATCAAGCCAGTCGCCAGATTGCTGGTGAGGCAGGCCTCAACGGTGGTGTGACGTTCCGCCAGCAGGCGAACCACTTCGATGTCGCGCGCCGCGCTGGCGCCGTGACCAATGCGCTCAGCGCCCAATTGCTCCACGGCATCGCGCACGCTCTCCGGTCCAACGGATTCGCCCGCATGCGCGGTCAGGTGCAGGCCGAGGTCCCGAGCTTCACGGTAAACATCCGCAAAAAGGCGCGCAGGTCCGCGCACCTCGTCGCCGCCAATTCCGAAAGCCACCGCGCCCTGTTCACGGAAGCGCGCGGCATAACGCATCACCTCGCGGACGTGCTCCACACCGAATTGCCGCACGGCGTCAAAAATCCAAGCGGCTCGCAAGCCGAGTTTGTCAGAAGCTTCCTTTGTCGCCTCCGCCACGGCTTCGAAGACGGCATCGAGAGATTGCTTCTTCCACAGCACGACGCCGGCGGAAATCGTTACCTCGGCGTAGCGCACATTTTCCGCGCTCAGATCCTCCATCAGGCGCGTGCTCGCCAGGGCGTAGTCCGCCGGAGTCTCTAGCAACAACGAGAGTAATTTGAACGCGTTCAAGAAATCCCCGAATTGCGGGTACCGGAACCCTTGCTGCTCGCGCTCTCTGATCCAGTTTTCCGTCTCGTCGAGCAGGCGCCTCTTCCGTTGAGCAATCTCCCGCAACGTTGCTGGACGGATGCTGCCTTCAAGGTGGAGATGCAGCTCGACCTTGGGCAAGCGTTGGATCAGCGGTTCGGGATCGGAGGGATGGGGCATGGAAAATCAGAAGTCAGAGGCCAGAAGCTAGAAGCTAGAACTAGCAGTCAGAAGTCAGAAAGCAGAAACTAGAAGGCAGAAGAGATTATTCCAAGAGAAACGATCACAGACTTTATGATCCTGACGTTTGTGATATACCGCCATGGCGCACTGTCACTATCACCGTGCTGAAAAGGATTCGTAAACCGATTGGAGAATTATGTGCTCCTGACCACCTTTAGTGCTGATTAGTAGCTTCTAGCTTCTGGTTTCTGACTTCTTTCTTCTGACTCCTAAGTTCTCACTCCTAACCTCAGTGCGCTGGCAAGTTCGGCTGTCCGGCATTGAGCCAGGCGGTATACCAGTAGGAACCTGTGTCATGCGCCGCAGCGCTGATTTCCTGGATCGTCATGGAGCCGAGCTGGTTGTAAAAGCGATCAAAGTATTCATCCGTGTAGTCGCTCAAACCGGCACGCGCCCGCCAATCGGCCCAAAGAACGCGGTCCACCCAGGTATTGGCTTCCAGCACGGCCTGAAA
>JASHYZ010000412.1 GCA_030042795.1 Terriglobia bacterium
AATCTCAACTTCTTTGAGCTCCACAAACTCCACGCCGGGGATAGCTGAAATCAGTTTGCGAGGCGCCGAACGGACGCGTTGCGCGTGAAGCAGGTGGCACGGGTCCTGGTAGGTTATACGCTCGCGCACAGGAGTAAAATCGCAGTTCAGATCGATCCCGGCCAGAAATTCGGTAACATCTTTGCAGAGTGCCGCGAAGCGCCGCGCCGGCTCCAGCATCTCCTGCTGTTCTTCTTCGAATAGTTGGGGGTATTCCTTCAGCACAGACCCGCAGCCGGCTGCATTGATGATGACGGCGTCGAATCCGCCTGAGAGAAACGTCTGGATGTTGCGCCGCGCCAGCTTGCGCGCCACATCGCGCATGCCGGCGTGAACGTTGAGAGCGCCGCAGCAGCCCTGCTCTTTGGGAATCACAACCTCGCAGCCGTTTCGCGCCAGCACGCGCACCGTCGCTTCATTGAGACGAGCGAAAGCCAGATTGGCGATGCAGCCGGCGAAGAACGCCACACGATATTTGCGCTCCCCGATTGCCGGAACCACGGTGCCCAGGCGTTCAAAGAAAAACGGCTTCTCCATGCGCGGAGCGAGGCGTGCAATTTTCTGGAGCCGGGCTGGGAAGATTCGCAGCACGCGGCGCGACAAAGCTTCGAGTCCCGAGCGCTGATAAAAACGCATCAGCTTACCCACAAACTCAAGTACCTGCGCGTGAGGCAGGACCTCTCCCAGAAATACGTCTCGAAGCCACCCTTGAAAAGGAGGCCGGCTATAGTAACGTTTAATCTGGCCGCGCGCCGCCTCGATCAGTCGGCCATACTCCACGCCTGAAGGACATGCCGTCTCACAAGACCGGCAGTCAAGGCACAGGTCCAGGTGCTTCACCACGCTCTTGCCAAGCGGTAACCGTCCCTCCTGCACCTGGATCATCTGGTAAATGCGCCCGCGCGGCGAATCCATTTCATGCCCCAGCTCGCGATACGTGGGGCAGGCGTTCAGGCAGAGACCGCAGTGAATACACTTCGAGTAGTATTCCCAGCGCGGGGCTTCGCCTGGACCGTAGTTGGAAACCGGGTGATCGGGTGATTGGGTCATTGGGTGATTGAAGGATTGAGCCATGGGCGGACTGCCGAGAATTATTAGCCAAGCCGATTCACAGCAAATCCAGAAACTCATCGACTGTTAAACCGGAAGCTCGAATGAGGGCGCGCAACGTGCCGATTGATAATTCCCGATGCTGAGGAATGGACAGGTTCACGCGAACGCCAGACTTAGCCAGCACCAAATGACTTTCAACCTGACCGATGCGAATCCAGCCTGCCTTTTCAAATGCTCTGGCTGCTTCCTTGCCCGAGATATTTGCGAGTCGGCCCACGCGCTATACCGCCACCACGACTGGCTGACGTTTTTGTTGATCCGTAGCGTCAGCCAGGGCCTTCTGATCCTCGGCCCACAGCCAAGCCGTTATGGCTTCCCGGATGTTATCGAGGGCTTCCTTTTCGTCCTTGCCCTGCGATATGCATCCTGGTAGGGCCGGACATTCCGCTACGATCCAGCCATCCTCGGCACGTTCCAACGTCACATGAAAAATCATCGCATGTCTCTCCTAGACTTCAATCTCGACTCTATTCCACTTTCCGCACCAGGGATGTACTTCTTAGACGCTGTGGTGCAGAGCAGGAGCTACTGATATAAGCCCTCCAGAACGAAACGAGTCTTCTTATACGCCTGCATGCATTGCTCGTCCTTCGGCAATTGATTCCCGTGGACCATATTCCCCGCCAATTCCCGAACGTGGTCCGCATAACGATACGTATAATCGTTTAGTACGCCTTTTCGGTGTGCAAGTTTTAGCAGCTCGTAGATAAACTCCGCTCTGTCAAGCTTATCGATCTCTGCGCTTCATGCGCCTGCCTTATATTCCTCCCAGGAACCGCCCCGGTGAAAGCGTTCCTTTCGGGTCCCAGGCCGCTTTGAGTTTGCGCATCACTTCGAAATCGTCACCTGGCGGTCCCCAAACGTCGACTTCAGCTTTGAGTTCGGCTGGGCAGCGCGTGACCACCAAACTGCCGCCGAGGTCGCGCGCGATTTGGCGAAGGCGCTGGATAAGGCCGGGGCTCGGGACTCGGGGCTCGGGACTCGGGGCTCGCGGCCCGGGTTTCGGGTTTCGGGGTTCGGGGTTCGGGATAAACGACGATACAGAGTTGTCTTCGCTCGTCGTCTCCCGCCCGCCGTTCCAACCTTTCGGTTCCTTAGCCGCCAGTCCAACCTCCACCAAGCCCACGCCGGGCTGCGCGAGCCCGATGGCCAGCCATCCTTCGCTTTGGACGTCCCTTTCGGCGCGTTCCAGAAATTCCTCAGAGGAAGCGATTGGGATAGATGCCTTCACCACAATCGGCACGCCTTGCTCCTTCGTCAGCCACAAGCCGAAGTCCGAGATGCGATCCCAGCCAGCCGTCTGTGCCTCTTGGAGTCTGTGAACCGGGGCTTTGATTGTCTGAGCCAGTGC
>JASHYZ010000413.1 GCA_030042795.1 Terriglobia bacterium
CTGCACAATGTCTCGCTGCTGGTTTCGCACGTTTTGGTGCCACCGGCAATCGCGGCGATTCTTGGCTCCCGGGGAAACCGCGTCCAGGCGTTTCTCGGTCCGGGACACGTTTGCGCGGTGCAAGGCTTCAGCGAATACGAAGATCTGAGTTCGCGCTTCAGAGTGCCTATCGTGATCACCGGCTTCGAACCCCTGGACATCCTGGAAGGCGTGCTGATGGCGGTGCGCCAGCTCGAGCAGGGACGGGCGGAACTTGAAAACCAATACGCGCGGGCGGTGGCGCGCGGCGGGAACCAGGCAGCTCAGGAGATCGTGGGACGAGTCTTCGAAGTCTGCGATCGCAAGTGGCGCGGCGTGGGCCCGATTCCGCAAAGCGGCTATCGGCTCCGGGATGACTTTGCCAGATATGATGCGGAGCAGGTGTTCGGCATCGCGAGAATCGACACCCGGGAGCCTGATGTGTGCATCAGCGGCGAGATCCTGAAGGGGGTCAAGAAGCCTCCGGACTGTCCCGCCTTTGCCACACTGTGCACCCCAAGGCATCCCCTGGGAGCGACCATGGTATCTTCCGAAGGCGCCTGCGCCGCCTACTACCTCTACGGCCGCCATTTGGTTCATCCGGCCTCCGAAAAACACGCGGAGGCTCGCCAAGCTTAAGGTGTGCCGCGCCACCGATTTTCGTAAGCGACATGCCGCCGGAGACTTTATTCAATGGGTGAACCTGATGCTCCAGTGCCGGGTGATACCTGCCCCGTGCCGCTGACCGACCGCGCGCGCATTGTGCTCGGCCACGGCAGCGGCGGCAAGCTGACGGCCGACCTGATCCAGAGCCTATTTTTGCCCGCCTTCGACAATCCCTATCTCGCGCGACTGGATGACCAGGCGGTGCTGGATCTCCCTCGGGCACGATGGGCCTTCACCACGGATTCATTTGTGGTCACACCCATTTTCTTCCCTGGCGGCGACATCGGGGAACTCGCCGTCAACGGTACAGTGAATGATCTGGCGATGTCGGGCGCTGTGCCGCGATATATTGCGGCCGCCTTCGTGCTGGAAGAGGGCCTTGATCTGGACGCTCTTCGTCGTGTGGTGGATTCGATGCGCTCGGCCGCCGCCGTGGCCGGCGTGATGCTGGTCACGGGCGACACCAAGGTGGTGGAACGGGGCAAGGGCGATCAGATGTTCATTACCACTACCGGGCTTGGCCTCATCGAAAGGCCTGTTACCATCTCAGCCGACCAAGCACGTCCGGGAGACCGGGTCATCCTGAACGGGTCGATTGGCGACCACGGCATGGCCGTGATGTCTTGCCGGGAGAATCTGGAATTCGATGGGGCCATTGAGAGCGATACGGCACCGCTCCACGCACTCGTCCGGGCGATGCTCGGAGCGAGCGAGCAGATTCATTGCTTGCGGGATCCCACCCGTGGAGGTCTCGCTACCACGCTCAATGAAATTGCGTCGCGCTCGGCGGTAGGCATCGAGCTTGAAGAAGAGGCGATACCCGTGAAAGAGTCAGTGAAGGGAGCGTGCGAGATTCTCGGGCTTGACCCGTTGTATGTGGCGAACGAAGGAAAGCTGGTAGCCTTTGTTCCTGAATCCGCTGCCGACGCGGTGCTTGAAGCCATGCGGAACGATCCGGCGGGACGGGAGGCACGCATCATCGGCCGCGTAGTGGCGGAGCATCCGACCCTGGTTCTCCTGAAGACCACCGTTGGAGGCACCCGGATTGTGGACCTTATGGTGGGCGAGCAACTACCGCGCATCTGTTAGAGGGGCGGCGTCCGCCGGAATAAAAATCACTCCACCAGCGTGACACTTTCGAGCCAGATCTCCTGGGCGTGACGATCTGTTGCGTCCGTTCCCGTCTCTACCACGAGCTCAGCCCCGTCAGCCACGGTGCCGCGTGCGGCCGCTGTGAAGTGCTCGCGAAGGTGCTCGGGTGAGATGTGGCTGATGGCGCCCAGCCGAACCTTCACGCCCGAAACTCTGCCAGCGCCCTGCTCTCGCGCCACGGACTCGATCTTGCGTATTAAGTCCGCCATCAGCGAGAACTCATGCATGCGTCAGCGCCTCGGTTCGCAGTCTCTCGATCTCATCCAAAACGGCTTGGGCAGCAGTGTCGATGGCGCGCTCGACCGCCGCGGAAACACCTCTCCCAGCCGCAAAGTTCAGCCCTTCGACGCCAAAGACGATCATTCGCCGGGGAAGCTGGCCGAGGGAGCGGGCGAGTTCAACCGCCTCGTATAGCCCGAAGGCGTGCGTCGAACCGCGGAAAGATTCGGCGGGCAAGGGCACCGTGCTTGCATCCAGCCGATGCAACCGACCTGGTTCGGCGCCCGAGCGCACGGCGTCAATCAGAATTACCTGCGAGGTGCTCTTCCAGGCCTCGATCAGCGACGCTCCTTCTCCAGATTCTTCGCGGATCGTAAAATCCGGGCGATCTGCTTGCTTCAGCCGCCGCGCAACCAGAAGACCCGCAGCGTCATCGGAGGCATATTCGTTGCCAATGCCGATCACCAGGATTGCTCCGTTTTCCACGGCTGAGGAAGTTGGCATAGAAACGAGCTGCCAGAGCGCGTCGCGTACCTGCCTGTAAGTTCACGCACGATCGACGGTCAGCTTCAGGAAGTGCGTCGAACACGAGATACACGGATCGTAGTTTCGGATGGCCTGCTCGCACCGCAACTGCATCGCGTCGTCCGGCAAGTTGATGTATTGAGAAATGAAGCGGCGCAGATCGGTCTCGATTGACTTCTGATTCTGGGAGGTGGGAGGCACGATCTTCGCGTCGAGAATCGTCCCGCTCTCGTCGATCCGATAGCGATGGTAAAGAAGGCCGCGGGGCGCTTCTGTGCATCCATAGCCCGTTCCCGCGCGCACCGGCGCTTCGACGGCAGCGCTTCCTGGTTCTTCATACTCCCTGATGATTCGAAGCGCCTCTTCGCAGGCATAGAGGACCTCAACCGAGCGTACGATGATGCTCTGGAACGGATTGCGACAAGTCTCACTCAGGCCAGCTTCGCGCGCCGCTTCCTGAACGGGCGCGGGAAGGCGGTCAAAGTTCAGGTTGTAGCGAGCCAGCGGTCCCGCCAGATATGCCCCCTCCCCTTTCAGCAAAGAATGGAGCGCGCTTGAATACTCCACGTGCTCTTCGACGAAGTAGTCGTCGTAACTCTCCGCACCGATGTCGAGCCCGCGGTTCGAGACGATATGCCCTTCGTTAAAGGGATATTCGTGCGGATGGCGGAGCGCCACGAAGAGGTAATCGACTTCGAAGTCCGGAAAAGAGAATCCGGCAACCCAGCGCACCGTCTCGAGCGCAGCGTCGCGCGCCCATTTCAGCCGCTCGGCCAGCTCCAGGAGATCGTGTTTCGAGGGCGCTTTGTAAAAACCACCCACGCGGATGTTGATGGGATGGATCTCCCTTCCTCCCACAAGGCTCACAATCTCGTTCCCGGCTTTCTTGAGTTGCAAGCCTCGCTGGACAGCGGCGGAGTGATCTTTGGCCATTTGGATGGCGTCCGGGTAGCCCAGAAAGTCCGGGGCGTGGAGCATGTAGATATGCAGCGTATGGCTCTCGATCCATTCCCCGCAGTAGAGCAGCCGCCGCAAGGCGCGAAGCTGGCCTTCCACCTTCACACCCAAGGCATACTCCATGGCATGGACCGCGCTCATCTGGTACGCCACCGGGCAGATGCCACAGATCCGGGCAGTGATGTCGGGCGCCTCGCGGTAATCGCGTCCGCGGAGAAAAGCCTCAAAGAAGCGAGGCGGCTCGAAGATCTTTAGCTTTACGTCGGCAACGCTTCCGTCCCGGATCTTGACGTAGAGGCCGCCTTCCCCTTCCACGCGCGCCAGGTAATCGACTTTAACGGTTCGCGTTTTCATGGCTCTCGCTCTCCCGGCGAAACGGCGTCGCGTAGGAATTGAAAGTGCGGAACATCCGCACAAGATTCTCCTCCCTCAGCCCAGAGCGCGTAAAAGTCGTGCTGAGAGAGACTGTGTTGGGCGTCTCCATCGGCCCATAACAGCCGTAACAGCCGCGATGATAAGAAGGGCAAAGGGCTCCGCACCCGGCATGAGTGACGGGGCCGAGGCACGGCGTGCCCTGCGCGACCATGACGCACACGGTTCCCCGCCGCTTGCATTCGACGCAAACGCTATGGCCCGGCGTATTCGGCTTGCGGCCATGGAGGAATGCACTGATGACCTCCACCAACTGCGCCTTATTGATGGGGCAGCCCTGAAGCTCGAAATCCACTCGGACGTGGTCCGAAATCGGAGTCGATTTGCCGAGGGTTTCGATGTAGGCAGGCGTCGCGTAAACGATAGAAGCAAAATCCTTCACGTCCTTGAAGTTACGCAGAGCTTGAATGCCGCCGGACGTGGCGCAGGCGCCGATCGTCACCAGGTGCTTCGAGGCGCGGCGCACTTGATGGATGCGTTCGGCATCGTGCGGCGTAGTGATAGACCCTTCCACCAGGGACAAGTCATATGGTCCCTGCACCACGGTCCGCGATGCTTCCTGGAAGTTTGCGATCTCCACTGCCCCGGCGACTGCCAGTAGCTCGTCTTCACAATCGAGCAGACTCAACTGGCATCCGTCGCACGAAGCGAATTTCCAGACGGCGAGCTTGGGCTTTCGCGCCATCGTCACACCTCCCGGATGCGGAGCAGCGGTTCCACCCGACTGAAGGGAAACACCGGGCCGTCCTTGCAGATGAAGTCAGCACCGAACTGGCAGTGTCCGCACAAGCCCAGCGCGCATTTCATATTTCGTTCCATCGAAACAAACAGGCGCTGCGGCGGAATGCCGCGCTGGCCAAGCCCGGCCACGCTGAAGCGCATCATGATCTCGGGTCCACAAACCAAGGCCACGGCGCTCGCAGGGTCAAACGCCGCGCGAGCAATCAGCCGCGTTACCACCCCCACGTCTCCGCGCCACGTGCCCATGCCACGGTCCACGGTGACCTTCACATCCAGGTCAAACCGCCCACGCCACTGTTCAAGCTCTTTGAGGTAAAGGATGTCGGCAGGTGTGCGCGTGCCATACAACAGCACGACGCGGCCGTATTCCGCGCGCCGGGCAAGAATGCGATAGAGCGCGGGCCGTAGGGGCGCCAGACCGATTCCGCCCGCGGCAAGAACCACGTCGCTTCCTTCGAAATCGTCCACGGGCCAGCGGCTCCCGAACGGCCCCCGCAACCCCAGGACGTCCCCGCGACGCAGTCGGGCCATCGCCTGAGTAACAGCGCCAACTGCTCGCGTGGTATGCACGATCCGTTCGGTTCGGGCGGGGTCGCCACTGATGGAAATGGGCACTTCCCCCACTCCGAAGGCGTAGAGCATGTTGAACTGACCCGGTTGGAACGGGAATTCCCGGCGGCCATTTGCGGGCAAGAGCTCGGCCGTGAAAGTATCATGCGTTTCCCGGCGGACACGCTCGATCCGCCAGGGCTCCGGAGTCATGGGATGAACCATACCTGGGTTCATAGAGTTCTCACGGGCTGGACGAGTACACATTCAGAAGCTGCAACCGGGTAGCTTGCAATCGTTCTTCGACCACACGCACCACACGCTTCATCAGCTCATAACCAAGCTCATGGTCTTGTTCGCACTTGCCGCGCAGGCATTTTCCGTCTAAAGCAATTGCCCGAGTAAGTTCGATGGCGCGCGCATCGAACCGCCAGCGGTAAGGAGGAAAGAGCCAGGACCAGCCGAGGACCTCGCCCTCGCCCAGAGTCATGACGGTAATCGGGCCGCGTTCGACGGCGGAGATTTCGAGCGCCACCTTGCCGTGCCGGATCAGGTAGAACTGATTGGCTTCATCTCCCTCGCGGAAGATGAACCCGCCGGCCTTGAAGACCGCGTTCGATGCGCAGCCCTCCAAAAGCTGGTGATGCTCGTCTTTCAGGCCCTCAACGAACGGATGATCGGCCAGGATTCTTTTAAGCGTTTCCATCATCACCCCCCGGAGCCAGACCCTCGGGCTGCGGCTGCGCCTCGCGGATGGCACGCACTTCTTCAGTAATGTCGATCGCCACCGGGCACCAGGTAATGCAGCGCCCGCATCCCACGCAGCCCGAGGTTCCAAACTGATCGATCCAGGTTGCGAGCTTGTGCGTCATCCATTGTCGATAGCGGGACTTTGCACTGGAACGAACGCTTCCGCCGTGAATATACGAGAAATCCATCGTGAAGCAGAAATCCCACTTCTGCCAGCGCTCCGCGTGTTCACCCGTCAGGTCTGTTACATCCTCAACCGTGGTGCAGAAGCACGTCGGGCAGACGGCCGTGCAGTTGCCGCAAGTCAGGCAACGCTCCGCTACGTTGTCCCATCGCGGATGCTCGTAATTGCGGTAGAGCAAGCCCTTGATATCGGCAGTGTTCATACTTCGACCCATCTGCCCGGCAGCCTGCTCCACGACCTTCCCGGCGGCCGCGATTTCGCTCGCGTCTGCTTCGCGGTGCGGAACGTCATCTAAAATCTCGTTACCTAATTCTGTGCCTACCTGCGCTACGAAGTAATGGCGTCCGGCTTCCAGGACTTCTGTTAAGGCAAGGTCAAATCCGGCTTGCACCTTAGGCCCCGTGTTCATCGACACGCAGAAGCACGTACCGCCCGCTTGGCCGCAGTTGACGGCGATGATGAGGGTACTATCGCGGCGTGCCTTGTAACCCGGGTCGACGTAAGGCCCTCTCATCAAGATCTTGTCCTGGATCTGGATGGCGTGTAGCTCGCAGGAGCGAACGCCCAGGAATGCTACCTTTCGGGGATCAACCTGCTCTGGCTCGATCTCGAACCCTTGCTCTTTCCGCTTCGCCCGCCACAGCCGCTGCACCGGCGGATGAAGAACGCGTTTCCAAGAGTGAGGGCCGACCGCGTAGCCGAAGACAGCACCGTCATTTCGCTTGACGAGCCGGTATCTTCCAGCATCCTGTTCGTCACTCCACCCAATCGGGAGGTCGGCGGTCGAGTTTAGCCGGTCGTAAACGATCGCTGCGTCGCGGACGGCGGGTCCAATTACCTCATAGCCATGCTTGGCCAGGGCGTCAAGAAGCGATTCAAGATGCTGCCGCTCGAAAACGAAAGTTTTATTGCTCTCAGCCATGTCAATAGCCTACTGCAGACCGGCAACACTCTCGAAACGCTCCGGGCTATCAAAGTGTGCCCGCCCGGTCAGACATTGACCACCACGGCACCTCACAGCCTTGAGCGGGCCGCGACCGGTACAATCGCCCTAAAGTCTACCAGAGGGAAGAGCAAGGTTGAAGTCATCATAGTGCTAGCTATGCGCGCCAGCATGCATCGGTTGATCCTTGACGGTGCGCCCCGGATTCTCGAACCCCACCTTCTCCGCCGGCGGATGAAAGCGCGTGCCCTCGCGGCCGGCCAAGCTCTCATACTGCCGGTACTTCTCGGTGACCACATCCTGGGCCATGCGAAGCAACTCCTCAGCTTCGGCAGGACTCGCGCCGGCAAGAGCCGTATAGCGGGTCTCGTTGTAGGCGTAATCCTTCAGCGGGATTGTGGGCCGCGGCGAATCAAGCCGGAAGGGATTTTCATCGATCCGCCGCATCGCCGGATTGTAGCGGAACAAAGGCCAATAGCCGCTCGCCACGGCAAGCTGTTGCTGCCTCATTCCAAACCGCATGTCGATACCGTG
>JASHYZ010000040.1 GCA_030042795.1 Terriglobia bacterium
AGCGGCTTTTGATGTAGTCACAGATGCGCCCAGCCTGGAAGTAGGAAACTAGCACCTGGCCGGGATACTCCGGGCGCACGAAGCCGCGGTCAAGATCAGCCACCGGAAGCAGTTTCTTGTCCCGAACCGCAACCAGGATCTCCGGCGTGACACGGTCGCCCCACTCGGGTGAAGCTTCTGCCTCTTCATGGACTGCCAGGCCTTCAGTGAACCAGCGCGGCACGCGATGATTGGTGGCCGTAAGAATGAAGACGTGGCTCATCTCATGCCGCAGCGTGCTGGCCCAGTTGAAGCTGCCGGGCTCGCGGCTGGACGGACTGTCCATGGCCACAACCTCGCCGAAGGTAACGCCCAGTGCGCCGAGACCGGGCATTCCCATGGTGCGAACGGCGAAGTCCTCATGGTTCGGGTACACCTCCACCTGTACGGGGCCGGGCAGCGTCATTTTGTACTTCTTTTCGTAGTCCACAATGTTCTGCTTCACCTGTTGTTCAAAATAAGGTCGCAGCAGATCGGCTTCCTTTTTTTGAAGCTTCAGGATCATCGTTGGTTCTTTGATGGTGACGAAGTTCTGGTAGCTGTCGAGCAGACGAAGGCTGTTGACGGTAGCAGCATCTCTGTAATCGTGGTCGTAACACATCTCGAGCTGCTGGCGCGCTTCCTGGTCTTGGCCGAGCCGCATGAGATTGACGCCGAGATCTGAGCGCGCCGACCACAGCTCGGGATCGAGCGCCACCGCCTGACGGTAGTAACTCACAGCATCTTCCCACCGGTAGTTCATTACGAGGTGGTGTGCGATGAGGGCCCAGGCTTGCCCGTAAGTGGGATTAACTTGCCGGATCTTTTCGAGCCACGAATCGGGCGGCCGGTCAGCCAGCACTTCGACGGCCGCGTGAATGGCCATCGCGTCCAGTGCTTCGGGAGAGAGTTTGAGAGCCTGGTCAGCCTGCGCAAGAGCCTGCTGGGTGTCGGAGTCCTCAAGCGCCAAGCTCGCCATCAGCTCGTGGGCTTCCACAAGCTTGGGATCAAGCTCCAGAGCCTTGGCGGTCCATTCGATGGCCTTGCTGTCAAAGCCATCAGCGCTTACGAGCGCGAGACCCAAATAAGCCTGGGCATTTTTGCTGTCTCTCTGCAACGCTTCCTTGAACAGATTCTCCGCTTCGGCGTTGTTGAAGCGCTCATGCAGCAGGAGTCCCCAGCGGACACGGTAATTCGCATTCTGATCTGATTGGGCCACAGCGATACGGAACTGGTCGTTTGCTTCCTGGTATTTCTCGAGGCCCCAATACCCTTCAGCGCGGAGGTAAGGGTCACGGGTCTGGGTGAGAGCCTCGAAGCATTTCTGCGCTGCGACGTTGCGGCCGTGCTTGCGTAGAGACTGGCAGCCCTCGGGTGTGGCTCCATAGGCCAGGCTGGCGACTGCCAGTATGATGATGCCCACTAACCCGCATATCTCACGAGGATTCCAGAAGGGCAGGGCTTCAGCCCAGCCGTGACAACGCGCATCGAATTGCCGTCTCCCACTTTCCCCGTAGCTTGCCAACAGCAAGCTACGGGGAAAGTGGGAGACAAACAACATAGTTCCGCAAGATCGGGGGGGCTGAAGAGCCTGTGAGAAAACTTGTGGATTCCCGCTTGTGCGGGAATGACACCATTGGAGTGAAACCCGGAAATCCAACAACGTCACCCCCGCGAAAGCGGGGGTCCATTGCCTGGCCGGAACCAAACAGAAGGCTTCTCGGAGACTCTGAAGCCCCGTCCTTTGCGAATTCTGGAGACGAATGCGGGCTAATAATGAGGTTCCCGTTGCGCTGCTCACTTGTCCAACTCCTCCTGGACTCGCGCCAACTCTACCAACGCGTCGGTAAGCTGCTTCTTGTACTCTTCCTGCGACATTGCCGCTTTCTGGTACTTTAGAGTGTCAATTCGGCGCTCTAATTCTTCTTTTTTGGCCAGCAGAGCCCTCTTAGCCGGATCGTTCGCTGCCTTCTGCGCGGCGCCGAGCCGCAGAAGCACGAAGCTTGAGAGCAGGAGACCCTCGCCGCTCTCCACCGAAGGCTGGCGTACCGCTTCGTTCTTCCCGGTGTCATCGAATACGGCGTGTTCGGTGGCCAGGCGCTTCTCAGACTCGTAGAACTCTGCGGTTTTGCGCTCCGCGTACTGGAACGCTTCGAGCGCGCTGATGGCGTCGTTTTTGTCGACGTCCACATCGGGATCATGAAGCGCCTCAACCCAATAGCGCGCAAAGATGGTCGCGTTTTTTTCAGAGCCGTCCTTGGTGGCGGCGATCACACCACGTCCGGGCCTTTCAAGAGCGGGAAGCGAACCTCCGCTGGCGCTCGTCGTATTCACGATCAATTGCCGCTTCGCAGGTATGCTGTCGCACAACTGGGCGAGTTCGGCGCCCGAGACATCAGGACCGACGAGGTTGAATTTGTATTCGACGCCATCAAATGAGCCATGTCCAATAAGGACAAGCACGAAATCATCCTCCGGCTTGGCTTCACGGGCAACCGCAGCCAAAATGTCGCGCACGTGTTCCCGAGTTGCGTCGTTGCCGGTAAGGGTGTAGACGTGCGCGTCGGCGCCCGATGCCTTGAAGGTCTTATCCAGATCCTGGGCCAGTCCCGTGAATCGCTGCTCATACTCGGGCTCTCCGCCCAAACCGGCGACCGTCACGTAATAGACGGCCGCACGGGCGGGAAGCGCCGCCAGAATCAGAGCCCCAAGGCCCAAGATCGGGCGTGTTGTACTGAGAAGAATCCCGGGAGCGCGGGCATCCCGCCCGCTCTTGGGCCTTCTCTCGAAACGCACGGCGGGCGAGACGCCCGCGCTCCCGGGGCGGCTAATCACACAACACCCCACTTGCGGCGCAGCAGCCATTCCGTACACAGCAGCGCCAGAATCAGCAAAAACATCGCCGGCAGGTTCCACAGGTCTTTGGTTGCGCGAACCGTTATCCCCGCTTCAGAATAGCCAATCTCGCCCGGGAGCCTGGATAGCTCCTGCGGCCGCCAATAGCGTCCCCCGGTTTCTTCGGAGAGCTTCTGCAGCAGCTCGCGATTCTGCTCCGCGTGGAAGTTCTCGGCAACGCCGTCCATGCGCTCGAAGCCGGCGACATCCCGGCCCGCCTCCTCATCACCGAGCTTCGCAACTACTTCGGCCTGGTAGGAGCCGGGCGCGTCCGCCGTCCACTCACCATGATACAGCCCCGCCGTACGCGAATCGGGCGTCAGCTCGACCACTTCCGAGTTGACTCCGGGCCCGGAAATACGAGCTTGCACCTGGGCGTCGGATTCCGGCAGATAATCTTTGTCCCGGACCTCGGCGGAAAGTTCGACGTGACCATCGTCGAACAGGATTGGACTCGCCACCGAAGCGGTGACACGGCCAGGAGTGTCTGTGACTAGCCAGCGTAGCAATTGCCGCCAGAATGTAACGTGGCTCTGATCTTCCAAAGGCATGCTCATCCGCCAGCGCCAAGTTCCTCCCGTAGCCAGCACGGCGGTACGACCGCGACCGTAGTTTTCGGTCACCAGCAAGGGCAGACTGCCGTGGCCGGTGTTCATTTGCGCCAACACCACGGCGCCGGGTTTCGGCGTGCCTGCATCCTGGTAATTCATCAGGTAGGGAAGTTGTTTCCAGCGCTTCGCGTTGCTGTCGGGGTCTTCAATCAGGCGGCAAATGATACTGTCGGCGCCGGCTGGGGTCAGTGCGGCCGTGGCTGGGTCGCGCACGAACGTGTCCTTCCTGTTGGGGAGGACGACCGGAAGCAAGTCAGCCAGACTGGAGGATCTCCAGCCTCCGTCGGCCAGCGCGAGACGTCCGCCAAGAAACAGCAGCCCGCCGCCGCGTTGGTCCACGAATTGCTTGATGAGTGCTTGCTGCGGCGGCGTGAAGTAACTCACCTCAACCGATCCGATGATTAAGCCCTGGTACCCAAAGAGGCTCTCGCTGCTGGAAGGAAAGCCATCGGCCAGTTCGTTGGGATTGTCGATTCCCTGGCGGTAGATCTTGTTCTCGGTCGTCCTCACCATCGAGGTCAATTGAACGTTGGGGTCGTCATCCTCAGCGCGCCGGATGAACTTGTATTCCCAGCGCGGCTCGCCTTCCATATAAAGGATGCGGCGTTTGTCGGCCCGAACGTCTATCAGGCGTACGACGCTGTTGTTTGACGGATTCTCTTCGTCGGGTAAGGTGTCGATAGAGAACTGAAAGGTCTTCTCTCCAGCGGCTCCCACATCGAAAAGCAGGGTTTCGTCTTGGATTTCACCGTCGCGGCCGAACGTGACCTCGCGAGCGCCCACCGTCTTCGCTCCATCGCGAACTCGAAGCATGGACTTGCGGCCAGCGTACCCGCGCTGGTGAAAAGTGACCGAAGCGACCAGCCGTGAGCCTGCCAGTACGCGAGGCGCTACCTCGACCTCATTGATTTCCACATCGCGGTTCATCTGCTCCCGGCCGAAGCCAACAGTGTGCACTGGAATACGGCGCTGGCGGAGGGCGGCCATGGTCTCGCGGTCAATGCCGCCGGTGTTGTCGGAGCCGTCGCTCAGCAGTACCACGGCTCCGATGGGCAGGTCAGGGGTCTCTTCAATCAGTTGTTTGAGGCTGTCGCCGATGCGCGTGGCCGCCGCTGAGGGCGGGCCGGAGGCCGCAAGCTCCGCCACACTTGGAATGCGGCTGAGGCGACTGTCGAGGCTGTAGAGGCGCGTCTGAAACTTCTTTTGCAGATCCGTCAACACGCCGGAGTTGAGCGCCTGAATGGCCCGCGCCTCCCGCGTGATTCCGTCCTCAGAAATCCCCATACTGCGCGAATCATCCAGAAGGATGGCCACGATGTTCTGCTGGGGCTTGAGTTCGGCAACCACGATGACAGGCCTCCAGAGCAAAATGAGTACTAGCGCGACCACCGCTGACTCGAGGAGCCAAATGACAGCGGCGCGCCAGGTCCTCAGGTTGGATGCCGCGCTGGGCAGGCGCGAGCGGATTTGCAGCGCTAGGCCGGCGGCTGACGCCAGTATCAGGAGAAGGAGTATCCACCTTGGCCAGGCGCTCAGCAGAACAAGCTCACCCTTGGAGAAAACGGCCGCCGGATACTTGAAGAGGAGATGAAACACGATCACCACAATCGGGCGTTGATTAGAAGCACGCGCTTAGGAGTTCGATGCATAAAGCCGAGCAAATGGGACAATTCTCACCGGCGCATTCTATGATGCGGTTCCTTGGGTGTCATGCTGCAGAAGTCCGCAGCATAATTCAGCTCCGAAGGAACGGTATCACTTAGCCTACGGCGCCGGAAGATGTGAAAGAATCAACCGCCATGACGGCTTCACCATCGCGGTTTCACAGGCGCGGTATCTGGCGCCCATCGCCAAACGGTCTGTGCTGAGCGACGACGCTCTGAGCATTCTCGTTCCGATCTTGGAAGAAGTGGTGGGTTGGGAGGCATCCCAGATTCGGACCTTTTTCGAGGAGCACGGCCTGCTGATCCAGGAATGGGATCGAGTGAGGGCAGACTGGCTGACGATCGCGGCAAGCCCGGCCCCCAGCCCGCCTGGGAATCGCGCCGTGGAGGCGAAGTAACCGCAATCCTGGTTCCCAACAGCGGCAGCTTTCAGGCCTAGTGACCGGGACTTCGCTCGCCGGTAAACAGGGTGTCACCGAAAGAGGACGGCCGGGCTCGTCCAGCCGGTCGGTTTTCAAATCGCGCCCTTGTTTCAAGCCTTCACCACTGCGTCTCTTACCGGGCAGGTTTCGGCTGGCGCATGGGGGTCATCGCCGGCGTATCGGCTCTTAAGACGCGGTCCTGTGGTTCATCCGTCCAGACTTGACGGCAAGACGAGAAGTCAATGTACTATAAGATACATGTCATTGCAGTTACCGATCAGACGGCGGGATCCTCTCCTAGGCCCCCCTAACCCTCTCCAGATCTACGGGTACGGGCTCAAACAGGGGTACCCCCAGGGTATATATCACGACTTGAAACGAACCAAAAGCTGTAATTTATTCATTATATTGGAAATGGCTTGATTTTTTGGCCGGAAGACGATGGTGGGTACTGGTGTCATTTGCTGGGCGGAACCCTCCGAGGCATCGTCATTCCTGCCAAGTGATCTAGCTAGCAGGCTGCGGAGAAAGTCGTCCAACCTGTCATTCCGAGGAGCCGGAGGCAACGAGGAATCTCATATATCCTTTACTTTCAGAGCGAGATTCCTCACTTTGCTCGGAATGACAGCATTAGCAGGCCTTTTTCCGTAGCCTGCTAGCTGATTCTTAGCACCGTTAGCTACCTTTGAAGTGGCCTTCGAACTCGCCTTTGCCTACCGATTTCTCACCAGACAGCCTGCAGTTCCTGACAAACCGCGTCGTCGTCCGCAGGTCTGAAATACCGGCGATACCTGCGCTGGCATCGCCGCTCCATTTTTGGCACGGCGTGTGCTTGTTGTCGCGCGAGTAAGAGTATCTATGCCGCATTGAGGAAGTCGCGGATGGGGCGCGTGTGCACGCGCCAGGCACTCGTCCTGCAAGGTCGATGAGTAGTTTGGGCTCGAAGCTGGAGAAGCCAATGCTCTCAGGCAAGCGCTCACCCGTCAGGCTGGCCGCTCTCTGCCTGCTTGTGCTGTTGATGATTACCGTCACCTCGCGAGCGGCCGAGAACAGCAACCCAGCGAACCGGACCGAGGCGTCCCCCGCTGCGCGCTCGAATATTTCCTCGCGCGCCCGAGTAAGCGCAGCCTACACGAACCTGCCCTTAAGCTTCGAACCGAACGTCGGGCAGATTCGTGGCGAGGGTGCAACAAGAGCCCAGTTCCTTTCCCGCGGAAGCGGCTACACGCTGTATCTGACGGGCAGCGACGCGGCGCTGGCCTTGCGATCGAGAGTGAATCGTCGCGGCGTCGAAACCGGCGTTCGTTCGTCATGGGTCAGCGGTCACGAATCATTCGTTTCGGCTGCGCTGCAGATAAGGCTCGTCGGTGCCAGTTCCAGTTCCGTCACCGGAATCGATGAACTGCCTGGCAAGAGCAACTACCTGATCGGCAATGATCCGCGCAATTGGAGAACGGACGTTCCGAACTTCGGCCAAGTGGAGGAACGCGGCGTCTATCCGGGAATCGACCTGCGTTACCATGGCAACCAGAAGCAGCTTGAGTGCGATTTTGATGTCGCGCCGGGCGCAGATGCCGGTGCAATTAAACTGGCATTCGAGGGCGTGCGTGCGCTGCGCATTGATTCTCACGGCAGCTTGGTTGTGAAAGTCGATGGCGGCGAACTGCGATTTCACAAGCCGGTCGCCTATCAGGAAGCCCAAGGTGTGAGGCACGTCGTTGCCAGCCGGTTCGTCATCGGACGCAACGGTCAGGTCGGATTCCGGTTGGGCAAGTATGACACTCGCCATCCTCTGGTCATCGACCCCATCCTCGCTTACTCCACCTATCTCGGCGGAAGCAGCATTGATGGCGCCAACGGCATCGCCGTGGCTCCTGACGGTACGGCGTTCATCGCCGGCGGAACCTTTTCCACCGATTTTCCAACCGCGCATCCGTTACAGCCAAACGCAGGCGGCCCCGCTGACTTTCCGCAGGACGCGTTTGTCTCCAAGATCAGCGCCGACGGCTCGATGCTGCTCTACTCAACCTACTTGGGCGGCAAGAACACCGACGTGGCAAATGCGATTGCGGTGGATGATTCCGGCGATGCCTATGTCACCGGAACCACCAACTCACCGGACTTTCCTGTGACGCCGGGCGCCTGGACGACCATCTGCGGTGGCGACGGGGAGTGCGGCGCTTCTCTGAACCTCAACGGATTTTTTGTCTTCAACGCCTTCGTTACCAAACTCAACGCTGAGGGCTCGGCGCTGGTTTATTCCGGCTTTCTGGGAACTTATCAGAATGATGTGGGCACCGCCATCGCTTTGGATGGCAACGGCAACGCCTACGTGACCGGCCAGACGGGTCCACAGGCCGCGGTGACCGTTGCTCTGGTTCCTCCCGCAGAACCGCCAGGACCGTTTCCCACCACGTCCGGAGCGTTCCAGCCCGCGTTCGGAGGCGTTGCCGACGCTTTCGTGACGAAGGTAAGCGCGTCAGGAGCCTCGCTGGCCTATTCCAGCTTCCTCGGCGGCAGCGACGAAGACATTGGCTACGGCATCGCAGCGGACAGCAGTGGAAACGCGTATGTGACCGGGCTAACCTATTCGACCACCACAGATGTTCCACCTTTTCCCATTACTTCAGGAGCCCTCCAAAAAACGAATGCCGGAGCGGGCGACGGGTTTCTGGTCGAAGTGAATACCAACGCAAAAGGGGCCTCTTCCCTTTCGTACTCAACCTACCTC
>JASHYZ010000414.1 GCA_030042795.1 Terriglobia bacterium
CAAGATGCTCACTTGGTTGCTGGCGCTGTCGGCGACGGCCAGGTCCAAAGTGCTGCCGCCCGTAAGATTGCCCACCGCCACCGAGTACGGGCCGGTGTCTTTTCCCGTCGAGTACTCCGCAAAAGTCCCAAATGTGCCCGTGCCGCCGCCGTTGTTGAGCAGAATTGCGACCGCGTCGTCGTAGAGGCACGCCACCGCAAGGTCAATGCTGCCGTCGTTGTTGAAATCCCCGACTGCTATAGAGATAGGTTCGATTCCAGTTGCATACGTGACCTGGGGCTGGAAGGTGCCGTCGCCGTTTCCCAGCAGAATGCTGACAGTGCTATCCGTGTAATTGGCAATTGCCAAGTCCGGGATGCCATCCCCATTGAAGTCAGCCGACACAACCGACCAAGGGTTAGTGCCGACGGCCAGCTGAGGAGCCGTCCGAAACGCCTGCCCGTGCGCCCCCACCGCTGCCGCCAGAAAAGACAATAGAACCGGAATGAACTTTCGCTTTAGCATGAACCCCCCAATCGGCTTGACCCCCACCTACCCCCTGCTCGGGTTGGGTTGAATTTTACTCGAACAAATAACGTGATTGCAACCGGGTTCGTCTTGCTGTTACCAGCTCAAGCACCTACTTGATGCTCGTTGTCAGTCCATTGGCCTCGCTCAGAACGAAAACGTGATCGTCCGCAATGTCCGGTTTGGGCGCACGCTCGGAGATACCCGCGAAGTCTATAAACTCGTTGTCAGTTGCATCATAAACGCCGGACTGGAAGTAATTTTGCGGCCCAGGATTTGTATTCGTAATTTGGACCCAGGAGGGCGAACCGCCGGCGCCCGTGGCGTTTACCAGGACCCAGGTATCCCCTAAAATCCCCTGCGTGGTATATCCGCTGTTGACAATCATGCGATCGTTCACCGAATCGTAGCCAGAGGCGGCGCCATACCGCGCCGGTGGGGCTGTTCCCGAAGGGGACTCCTGGCTCCAGGAGGAAGCCTTGGTAGTTCCGTTGGCGCCGGAAAGCACCCAAACGTCAGAAAGCTCGGTACCGTTTGACCCGCCGTAAAGCACCAACTGGTTAGTCGACAAATTATAGACTGCCGCTGCGAAAGCCCGGGCCGGCGGGGGACTGCCCGTGGGTGTAAGCTGTTTCCATTTGCCCGTACCGCCGAGACCGTTGGCATAATTCAGCACCCACACGTCCTGCAAGTAGCCGCCATTACAATCAGAGCCGCCGAAAATAATCAGCACGTTTTTGACGGGATCGTAGGCGGCCACATGCCCCTCGCGGATTGCGGGAGGCGTGCCGCCGGGATTTAGCTTGGTCCAACTGGGAGTGCCGCCAACGCTGTTGGCATTCTGGAGCACCCAAAGATCATTCGCGCACGGCGTGGGAAAGCCTTCCGCGCCGCCGAACACCATCATGCGGCTGTTCACCGAATCGTACACTGCGCTATGGCCGTACCTTCCGGCAGGCGGCGTGCCGTTGGGAGTCTCGAAGGCCCACTGCAATGGGCAAGTCGGCGTGCAGTTGCCAATGAGGTTCAGACCCACCCAAACGTCGTTGTAGTTGGTGGTGCCGAGATCTGTACCACCGAAGACGATCATCTGGTCGGTCGATGGGTCAAATATCGCCGTATGCTGGTCGCGCGGGCCCGGGCCGTAGGGCACCCACTGCGCGAATGCCGGAAAGGCGCCACAGGCAATCCAGGCCACCAGAAATGCCAGGTCTCGACCCCTCCCGCTGACGCGTCGCTTGGCGCTCATTGACTACCCTCAATTCTTCCCGGCAAACCCCAGCCGCAAGTCCGTTGAGGCAACTCAAGCCCCCCTGCCAGCGTTGACGGCTTCTCGCGCAATCGTCACTTGCTCCACCATGCGTTTCTACAGTTCGTTGGCGTTGTTGAACACCCAAACGTGATCATCCGTGGGATCACCGTTCACAGCCTTGGGAACTTGCCCGCCGAAGATGACCATCTTGTTTGTTTCCTGGGAGTAAATCGCGCTTTGGTAAGACCGCTGAGGACCGCTGGAAGAGGTGAGTGTCCAGGACGGAGCGCCTCCTAAGCCGCTGGCGTTTGACAGCACCCAGGTCTGCGTAGTGTCGGACTGTCCCTTCTCATTGCCCCCATAAACAATCATGCGGTTCGTGTTGGGATCATAGACGGCCGAATGTCCATAACGTGCGGAGGGCGTGGTTCCCGCCGGGCTCAACTGAACCCAGGCTGGGCTCCCGCTCACGCCCCCGGCATGTTGTAGCACCCACAGGTCCCCGTAGATTGTTGATCCGTTCCAGCCCCCAAAGACGATCATGTTGTCGCCTACGGCATCGTAAACAGCACTTAAGAGAGCACGCGGCGCCGGAGCGGTCCCCGAAGGAGAAAGCTGTATCCATGCTGGCGAACCCCCTAGCCCGTTCGCGTTCTGCAGCACCCAAACGTCGTTGTAATAGGTCGAGGTGCAGTTGTTTCCTCCAAATACGATCATCTCGTTGTCGGCGGCGTCGTAAACGGCGGAATGGCTGTAGCGCACGGGAGGAAGCGGACTCTTAGGACTCAGAGTGGACCAGGCCATGGTGCCCCCCACGCCTGCGGGATACTTGAGAAGATGAACATCATTCAGGCAAGGCGGCGGGGTTGCAACTCCCTGGGCGCCGCCAAAAACCACCATGCGGAGGTTCAAGGAGTCATAAACAGCCGTGTGTCCGTAACGGGCGGAGGGGGCGGCGCCCATCGTATTACTGGGGTGCGTCCACTGTAAGGCGCACGGGGGCAAGCAAGCGGTGGTGGTGACGTTGTTAACCCACCAGAGGTCGTTGTAATTCTGGCTGGTGTTGGTGTGCTGGCCGCCAAAAATCACCATCGTATCGGAACCCGCATCGTAAATAGCGGTGTGCTGATACCGCGCCGCAGGACCGTATTTGCGCCAGCTTGATTGCCCAAACTGAAGCGTGGCGCTGAGGCAAAGTAAGGCTGTAATAAGCGCCGTGCCTGCAGCGGCGTTCTTCTTCATGCTCCTGCCTCCAGAAACACCAGACTCATCCGCGCAAACCGGAATCCGAGCCTCGATTCGCCGGGCCACAAACCTTCCAGTGTAATCGCGAAGGTAATCCAACCCACTTATTGGTGTCAATCACACACCGAGGTGATGCAAACATTATATACAGCCGCCGCGCGGATGGCGCCCGCGCCACTCCAACGTTATAAGTGAGACTGTCATTATCCCAGCCAGGCGTAGAGGCAGTTCGAACTGGACCTGGTTCGAAGCCGCAGCGAAGGGTACGCCAAAGGTACACATCAAACATCTCGGCATAAACTGATTGAATTCGTGCGAATTATCTGGCGGAGGGAGAGGGATTCGAACCCCCGAGCCCC
>JASHYZ010000415.1 GCA_030042795.1 Terriglobia bacterium
CCGAGCCATTGGGTGATGCGCAAAGTAACCAGGCCCGTGGCGACGGAAAGCGCGGCAATCTTTGCAAAGAAGACGGCGAGCGAGCCCAGTTCGTAGCCGGGCAAGCGGCGCTTGAGAAGAGCGAAGAGTACGACGGTGTAAGCGATGATTCCGATGGAACTCGCCAGAGCCAGGCCCAGATGTTGAAAACGGTGGACCAACAGCCAGTAAACCGGAAGGTTGAGAACCGCCAGCAGCGTGCCTGTTACTGCCGGAGTGAGGGTGTCACGCGCCGCATAGAATCCGCGCGCCACAATGCCCTGTGCTCCCCAGGCGAACATGCCGAGCGCGAAGAACACCAACGTGGTGGCCGTGGAGTCGAGATCGAACGAACTGAGCTTGGTGTGTGCGAAGAAAAGGTGAACGAGCGGTCGGCTCTCCGCCATCATCAATGCTGAGATGGGTACGAGCAGCAGAATGAGCCCGCGCAGCGTAGAATCGAGCGTGCGGTTCAGTTCTGCGAAGCGATTTTCCGAGAAGAGTTGCGCCAGGAAGGGGAACGATGCCACGCCCACAGCTTGGCCCACGATGCCGAGCGGCACTCTCATCAGAGTCTTGCCGTAGTTCAGCCAGGTGATGGAGGCGGCCGGCAGATAAGAGCCAAACCAGCGGATGATCCAGTCATCCGTGAAGACGAGTGAAAGGGCCAGCATGATGGGGATCGCGAGACGCAAGAAGAGGCGGAACGCGGGATTTCCCAGGTCAAGGTTGGGATGGAATCGTGCTCCGGCGCGCCGGGCGCCGTAGATTTGTAACCCGAAGTTTCCGAGGAGCGCGCCCGCGAGCACGCCCACACAGAATCCGGTGATTCCGAGCTGCGAGGACAGCCAGAGTCCACCCAGAATGATGGCCGTGTTGTAAATCAAGGGCGCGAGCGATGGCACGACGAACTGAGCCTTGGCGTACTGAACAGCAGCCAGCACGCCGCCCAGGTAGAAGCAGATTTGGGCGGGCAGCATCAGCCGCGTGAGGAATACCACCCGTACTTTCTCCGCTGTATTGAAGCCCGGGGCGATCACGCGCACGAGCGAAGGTGCGAAGATTTCGGCGATAGCCACCAGAAGAACGAGCACGAGTCCCATGAAGGTGAGAACGGTGGAGAACACGTGCCAAGCCTGATCTTCAGCGCCTTCGGCCAGATACTTGGTGAAGACTGGAATGAAGATCAAACTCAGGGATCCGCCCGCGACAAGGTAATTGAGAAAATCGGGTAGCGTGAAGGCCGCGTAATAGGCATCCGTGGAAGCATTAGAGCCAATCTGGTGAGCCACCGTCCAGTCACGAAGGAAGCCGAGCACGCGGCTGAGCAGCACACTCGCCATGACGATGCCCGTGGACTGTGTAATCCGGCGCATCACGGAGGGAGAAGAAGTGGTCATGCAGGGATGATTCTAGCTGAATGCCTCAGAATTGAGGGCTGGGAAACCGGAACTTGCAGGTGTAACACCGCAGCATGGGTGGGCGGCGCAGGAAAACTCGTTCGAACCAGCCGCGCGGCGAGCGATGATAATTCCAGGCGCCGCAGCGCGGGCATCCGTGGAAGGCATCGGGATCGAGATAAACTGATGAATGCGGAGGCGTGCCGGGCGCAAGGTCGTCATCTGCGGGCAACAAAGTCACCCGGCTGTTCCGGCGCTCGTTAGCCTCACGGTCGATTAACCGGAATTTGCGGCAGCGCGCGCATTTTCGGAGATCGTAGCCCAGCCCGCGAGCTAGTCTTTTGCGCAAGCCTTTGCGCACGGGCTCCGTCTTGGTAGCTCCGCACTTCTTACAGGGTGCAGCCATGGGTAAACGATTAGACTAATCAATTATCCGCTTATGGCACAAGTCAAGAACACAGCTAAGGCGCGCGTAGGCTCAAGATCAGGCCATCTGCCGTGAGCGCCGGTGGCCGCAGCGGCGATGCAGGGTATGGGTCAGTCTCAATTCTCTCTCGACATGTTTCCCCTGTCATTCCCGCGAAGGCGGGAATCCACATGGGAGAGATGCGTCTTACAGCCTGGATTCCCGCTTACGCGGGAATGACAGGCAACGAAATGCTGGAGAGAATTCAAGTGACTCACTACCAGCGGCAGCGCTTTGATCTGCCCAGGCGCTGGTGCGACAATGGCTGATAAAACCAAAGGTGAGGTGACTGTGAGTTCTCATCCACGCAATATCGAACGGAGTGGTAAGGCCACGCGACGTGCCGCTGCCGGTTTGTTGCTTGCCTTTGCGAGCGCCGCTGTGATGGCCGTGGTCTCGCGAGCGAAGCCAACTTCAGGTGCGCCTTTTGGGGCTCCCGACCCGTGGACCGGCAGCGAGTTGATCCAGCCCCAGCAGCTTGTGACACAGCTCTCGGGGCCTGCGGACTCGCGGACTCGCGTGATCTGCGTCGGATTCAAGTTCCTGTACGAGTCCGGGCACGTTCCGGGATCGGTGTTTTACGGCCCTGCGCGTGAGGCGGAGAGAGTGCAGGATCTTCAGGCAGCGGCCAAAGAGTGGTCTCGCGATAAAGAACTGGTGATTTACTGCGGCTGCTGCCCGTTGAAGCAATGTCCCAACGTTCGTCCCGCGTTCGCCGCACTCAAGGCGATGGGCTTCACGCGGCTGCGCTTGCTCGATCTCGAGACGGACTTCCGGACGGATTGGAAGGGTCTGCCGACCGAGAAGTCACTGCCCTCAGACCAGAAGTGAAGAGTGACCGGTTGAGGGGCTACGTTCGTGGGACTTGCTGCGTGATCTTCAGCAGCCCAGTCAGCGATTCGCGCGTGCTCTCTACGGTGTTGCCGTCGGGCCGCCGGTAATGCGTTTCAAGAGATAGCGTCTGATTGTAGCCGTCACGCTGAAGGGCTTCGAATTGTCCACGCCAATCGATAAATCCGCCGCCGACCGGCGCCCATTCGAGCTTGCCTGTCGCACTCTTGCGCACATCTTTCACATGCATGTGGCCCAGCTTACCGCGCACTGCGGCGTACCCGCTGGGAAATGGCACCTCGCCGAGCATGGCCGCGTTGCCGGGGTCCCAGTTGCCTTTGAGATGAGGGGAGTTTACGGCGCTGAGAAGATGCCCCAACTCCTCGCCGGTTCCTACATTGCAGGTGTGCTCGTTTTCGAGCACCAGCAGAATCTCGTTTTGGCCGGCCAGTTCCGCCGCGCGGGCCAGACTATCGCGTACGTAGGGGAAAGCCTTCTCCCGATCGTCCACACGCCAGTAGCTGAAGATTCGTACCTTATGCGAGCCCAAAGCGTGGGCAAGTTCGAAGGACTTGTGGAGTAACGAATCGCGATCATCCTCGGTGAAATTAGCTTTGAAGGTGTCCCGCTTCTCAGCCTTGGCGGGCATCTGGGGTAGGTTCCATTTGAAGATGGGGGACGCGACATCACTTACCGTGAGGCCACGATCTTCAATGAGCTTTCGCGCCCGATCCACATCAGACGGCGTCGCGTTCATCATGTTGACGCCCCAGATCTCGCGCAACTCGCAGTAGCGAAGGTGATACTCGGAGATAAAGTCCACGGCCTTGGCAAGGTCCTGCGTGATTTCGTCCGTGATGATGCCGAGCTTCCAGCCACCGGGTCCATTGGCAGCGCCATTCGCCGCTCCCCTGGCTCCCAACGGCATGCAAGCTGCGAGGGATGATCCCAGAAAGGCTCGGCGTGACC
>JASHYZ010000416.1 GCA_030042795.1 Terriglobia bacterium
CTGACTGGTTTCAGCAAATGCATGCGTCAGCCCTTATCGACAGCGGCTCTTGACCACGCGAAACTGAAATTCATCAACTACTCTGCAGTGAGCCGCGATGTTTCGCGCGCGAGTACTCATCCAGGGTATCGCAACTTATGCCTGTAAGGGAGAAGACTTCGATCGTGGAATCGCGGGCGACAGGTCGTCCCTGCTATTGACCGGAAGCCCAGGTCACACCGGGATACAAACTCGGTATGCGAATCATCCGGTACGAGAACTGCCCTGAGAAGTCCATCTGCCATACTACTTGCGGTGATGATTGTTGTGTCACCTCTAGTACTTCGGTGGCCAGGGGTGGTGTCAACGACTGCCCGCCGGTGCCCATCTCAACATCTCCGTTCGCGAGAACGGAGATGTTTCCACAGCAATCTGAAAACTCAGGAGCGAGGTCGTCGCTCCACACGATCGAGGCCGTTTTGGCCGTTTCGTCGACGTTCATTAGAATGCCGCGGCTGTAACAGCTTCCTCCGCCGGGTGTCGTGTCGGCGTTCTGGCATGGCAGTCCAGTTACAGGATCAAGGCGAGTGTTGCCGTTATCCCAAATTCCCAACTCGAAATTACCTGCGGATATGGGGTAGCGAATGACGTTTGGGTAATGTTGGTTATAAAACCAGTCATTAGAGCCCCCATTCGTCAGCGTGAAATCACCGTTCGGTCCGAGCTTCCAAAGAATATTGCCGGATCCAGCCCCGTTTGCATAGTCAATCTTCATGACCCAAGAGAGGCTTCGACTGGACAAGATCAAGTCCCCGTCGCTCGGTGAATAAATCAAAGCGTTGCTATGAGTCCAGTCGGGGAAATTAAACGGATGATAGTTGACGTTCAAATGGTCATATGTCGACCACGTCCAAGCGATATTACCGTCTGCGTCTACATCCACCAACGAATCTCCCGTCACCAGCGTCGGAGAGGTAGCTCCGCTTAAGGTCACATTCCGCTGATCCATGACGAGGTAAACTGTGTGGCCATTGGGCAGGGAAAGGAAGTCATGGTGAAATCCCGCAGACACTATCGGCGAGCCAGCTTGGGCTAGCTTCGCGTTCAAATCGTCAGTCGTCAGCTCGCTTATAACATTACCAGCCAGGTCAACCTCCTGAACCATACTCTCAGGGTAGTTAGGTACGACGTTTCCGATGAGCACCTTCATATGCCCGTTTGAGAGGAGTTTTACTGGAAACGGGCCCGGGCCTTCCGCGCCGGGGCCTGTGACGTTCGAGAAGTCATAGTACCAGATGACGTTTCCTCCCAGGTCCACCGCAGCGCAATCGAGGGCCAAGCCATTATTAGACATAGAAAGTAACTCAACGCCTGGATTAGTGCCTGGGCCGGGCGGGACAACAACGGAAAGCTGAGGCAGCCGCGCGGAGGCCAG
This sequence comes from Terriglobia bacterium, assembly GCA_030042795.1. The sequence goes on from JASHYZ010000416.1 coordinate 1,415, forward strand.
CACCCCCGTCGTAAACGTCTGGTCTGGATCAGTGTACTGCAAGCCGCCGCCCAATTGGACAACGGCTCGCATATGGTAGGTGGTGTTTGCCCCATGCCAGCAACGAGCATGTTTTGGACTCCACCTCCCGACGGACCCGGTTGCGACCAGGTTTGGAGGCCATATGACATGGTCGGCCCAAACTGGACCACCATCGTATAAGGGACGGGCGAATTAAAGGAATACTGCGCCACCAAAGGGTTTTGGGTGGCCGACACCTGCCCTGGAGAAACGAGGATAACATTGGCAGAAGCCGACTTGGTGGGGTCGGCTGCGCTGGTGGCCGTGACGCTGACCACCTGTCTGGCTGGGGGAACGCCCGGCACCGTAACCAGCGGCGTTTGCGGGGCTGGAGCCGTGAACAGGCCGGTTGTACCGATGGTTCCCACTGACGAATTGCCTCCGGCTGTCCCGTTCACTGACCAAGTCACGCTGGCGTTGCTCGTGCCACTCACCGTCGCGGTGAACTGTGCCGTCTGGCCCTGACCTAAAGCTAAAGCGGCCGAAGTGGGGGAGATGCTGATGGCCACGGCCGGCGTCGTGCTGCTCGGCGATTCCACCGTCGAGGTTGTGCTGCTGCCGCAAGCCAAAAGTAAGCACGTAAGAACTAAGACAAAGCCTAGCAGGGTGCGGAAAAATGTTCGGGAATGTGTCATTCCGAGCCCGTTCGCTCCTCCGCTGCGAACGGTTCCTTCGCGTTGCTCAGGACAGGCTCTGAGCGCAGCGAAGGAGCTCAGGGTAAACTTCGCGAGGAATCTCGCCTTGAAACTGAAGGAAAGACGAGATTCCTCGTCGCCTACAGCTCCTCGGAATGACGGATTTGGACGGGTTTTTTCGCAGCCTGCTAGGCCACACACACGAGCAGTCGTTCTAATCACGGGGTTGCTCCTCTCAATTCGGATGTGATTTAGCGTTCTTTTTGATAAACTAAAGCAAACAGCGCAGCGGCCAACGGGTGCAATCGGCTTCTATGCAGACCTGCAGAATTGCCTCTTAACACGGCTTGCGCAGTAAAGTTGCGCTAATTGCTAAGAAAGCAGCGCGGCCGCCTCGCGGGAGCCCCCAATCTCTTCAGTTGTCGCTCAGGAGAATACTGACGTTCCGGCGCTCATGTCAATGAGTACACATAGGTTACGTACCTGTGAGTCCGTCAACATAGTAGTATACTATACCACACAAAATTCCTTGAGAAGACGCGCCCAGAGCCGAGGAGAATCGTCCTTACGTTAGCAGCCTTAGCCGTGGTGCCGATGCAGACCCCCTTGGGAATTGGATTGCTTGCCAGCCGCTCCCTGCCGTTCGACCATATAGCGGGATAAGCCGTCGCGCCAGTCCGCCATACCACCTAGTTGCAAGGATTCCAATCGATAGTTCCATAACACCGAGTACGCCGGGCGCCGGGCTGGCGCGCCGAAGGCTTCGGCAGTGACGGGGCTCAGGTCGGCACTGACCCCTGCCAATTCGAAAAGTGTTCGAGCGAACTCAAACCAAGTGCACGAGCCCGCGCTCGTGATGTGATACAGCCCGTAGGCCTCGGTGCGGATAAGTTGGCTTACCGCTCGAGCCAGGTCCGCCGTGTAGGTCGGCGTCACCACTTGATCGTTCACCACGCGAATTGGTTTCCCTTGCGCTGCAAGCCGCAGCATCGTTTCGGGGAAGTTCCCACCCTTGGACTTGCTTCCCCCCAGACCATATAGGCCGCAAGTGCGAATCAGGAAGTGACTCTCCAGCGCAGCCGCCACCAGATACTCCCCGGCGAGCTTCGAAGCGCCGTAAACGCTCAAGGGACCGGGCCGGTCAGTTTCCACGTAAGGTTCTCTCTTTTCGCCGGCGAACACGTAGTCCGTGCTGAAGTGTACCAGCGCGGCGCCGCGCCGGTTGCATTCCTCCGCCAGGCCGCGAACGGCAAAGGCGTTCGCCTGAAACGCACGCTCCATCTGCGTCTCGCAGTTATCAACACGATGAAACGCAGCCGTGTTGATGACCACGTCCGGCCGATGCTGCTCAAACGCCTGGCGAACTGCGCCGACGTCGGTAACCTCGATATCGGCATGGGACAGCGGGATGAGTGTCTCGACTTGCAGTACTCTGCGCAGATCGCTGCCCAACTGACCTTCCGCCCCAACCAGCATTACTCTCATTACTTGTCTCCAATCGTCATTCTACCGAGAGCGCTTGCTTGGTCGCTCAGCCCGGGTTAAGCTGGGATTGGGTATCTTACAGGAATAAGGGAACAGGGGCCACTGCAGGTTCTGCCAATTGATTGACCTTTGAGGGTTCGCGGCTGTCGTATCCGCGGAGGTATCCGCTTTCGCGGGGGGGGGGTTGCTGCACCTGATGACTTGGCGCTGCGGCGCCAAGCGGCGAGGTAAAAGCCGAGGTATCTATGGCACCGCGCTCAGTACCCCTGGGGGATATGCCTCAAATGCAAAAACGAACTCAAGAAGTTATTTAGAATCAATAAAAATGAGCAAAAGCGAACCTGAAAACGAGCCTAAAACGAACCCAGGCTCGAGCTTTGTGGCCTGGTATAAGCTCTTTATAATCAGCACGCAGTTCTACCGCCAAAAAGTTGCAGTTAATCGTGGTGGCGAGGAATAGTTAATGAAGATTTCAGCCCTAATCGTTGACGATGAACAGCCGGCTCGCGACGAGCTGGCGTATTTGCTGAAGAGTTCTCCAGACGTCGAAGTAGTAGGGCAAGGGAGCAACGGCGTAGAGGCTGTCAGCCTGATTCGTGAGTTGAATCCCCAGCTCGTGTTCCTAGACGTGCAAATGCCAGGTCTCGACGGCTTTGGCGTCATCCGAAAACTGCTCGAAAAAAAGGCGCGCCTACCCCTATTCATTTTC
>JASHYZ010000417.1 GCA_030042795.1 Terriglobia bacterium
CATGGGAGCGCCGGCGCGCAGCAGCTCCATTGCCACCAGCGCGCCGCTGGCTCCACCACCAACAATCACTACCTTCGGGACCGACTCATTCATCGCCTCGCTCCTATACTGTGCTTCGAAACCCAAAGGGACCCCGGCAGGAGGAGGGGCTCCAGCCGGGGCCTTGACGCCCCACACTCAGGCGATCAGTGTTCGGGCCCGCGCGAATCTCGTGCTGGGAGGGGTAGCCTTGAGAATTCGCGCGAGCCACCTTTGAGTGACGGGCAATTGAGCCAAATCATTGTAGTACAATCTACCCTATCTACACACTAGACTATCATACTGCCGAGTGGTTGTCAAGGTCGATTGAGGGCCGTGGCGATGATAATACAAGGCATTATCTGATTGGTTAGAAGCAAGCTGTTGAGATGAAAGCAGCGAATCTACGAAGACCCCACATCTTGACTTGTGAGGACAGTAACCGCGAAAAAACTTGGCAGGTCAATGGCTTGGCTGGCCATTACAAACATCGGGACCTTGTTATCAGTTTGTGGCTGAACGCTTGGTCTAGCGTCTCCTTGGGTTCGCAGCCTGCGCGGGTATATGATGATCCGTAACATAATCTGCCTCTGCAATGCACGTGACCCTCGCCTGGCGCGATCACCCCATTTGGCGTCAGGCGCCTCATAGGAGTGCTCGCCATGAAGAGACTCACATTCAGATCGAGGTTGTTCGGCAAGACCGGAATTCTTAGCGCTGTGCCCGTTCTCCCAGTCGTAGTCGTTGCCTTCTCTCTGATGCTGCGACGAACTGAAGCGCAACCGGCCCAGGTGGCCCAGGCGGCAAGCTCGGCTCCAGTCCAGGAGCAGGAAGCGAAGGCCGTCACTGCTCCCAAGGCGGCCGCCCCCATCGACTTAACCAAGCAGCCGACGCTGTTTGTGGTTGGATACGCGCACCTCGATACCGAGTGGCGTTGGGAGTATCCGCAGGTGATCGATGAATACCTCAGCAAGACGATGCGCACCAATTTCTATTTGTTTGAGAAATACCCGCACTACATCTTCAATTTCACGGGCGCCAACCGCTTCATGATGATGAAGGAATATTTTCCCGCGGACTTCGCCAAACTCAAACACTACGTGGAGACCGGCCGCTGGTTTCCGGCAGGTTCATCGATGGAAGAGAACGACGTGAACTCACCTTCTGCAGAGTCCATCATCCGGCAAGTGCTCTATGGCAACGAATTTTTCCGTCACGAGTTCGGCAAGGCGAGCGAGGAATACATGCTGCCGGATTGCTTCGGCTTCCCCGCTTCCCTTCCCAGCATCCTCGCGCACGCTGGCATCAAAGGCTTTTCCACGCAGAAGCTGAACGCGGCCTGGCAACCGGCGCCGCACGTGGGTGGCCCGGATTCGCCGGAAAAAACGCCGGAAGGTATTCCCTTCAACGTGGGCATTTGGGAAGGTCCCGACGGGAAGACGATCATCGCGGCGCTAAATCCCGGCAGTTACGGTGACGGGGTGTACACCGACCTCACCAAGAATAACCCACGGCCCGCAGGCGCGCCGCCAGGTGGTGGCTACGTTTGGGACTGGCCGGACCGCGTTAACCTCGACGGCAAGGTCACAGGCGTCTATGCCGACTACCACTACGTGGGCACGGGCGATATCGGAGGAGCGCCGACCGAGGACTCCGTAAAGTTGATGGAGGCGATCGAAACCAAGGGGACCGCGGTGTTGCCATCGCCGCAGTCGATCATCAGCGAAGAGGAACAGCCCACGGCAGCGACCGGCCCAAAGGTGAAGGTCGGAGATGGACCCTTGCACGTCGTCTGGTCAGATGCCGACCAGATGTTCCGCGACATCTCGCCCAGCGAGACCAGCCGCCTGCCGCGCTACAAAGGCGACCTGGAGCTGATCAATCACTCCGCAGGATCTATCACCTCGCAGGCATACCACAAACGTTGGAATCGTGAGAACGAAGTCCTGGGAGCTTCGGCTGAGGAAGCTTCTGTCGCAGCCGCCTGGCTGGGCGGCCGGACCTATCCCTTGGAAAGGCTCAATCACGCCTGGCGGTTGGTGTTGGGCGGCCAGTTTCATGACATCATGGCCGGCACCGCCACTCCAAAGTCTTATGAGTATTCCTGGAACGATGACGTGATTGCCATGAATCAGTTCGCGAGCGTGCTCACCAGCGCCACCGAAGCCGTGGCGTCCGCCATGAATACTCAAGGCAAGGGGACACCCATCGTAGTGTTCAACCCGCTAAACATTGCCCGCCAGGACGTAGCCGAAGCGGACATTTCCTTCCCGAACGGCGTCCCCCAAGGCGTTCGAGTGACCGGCCCCGACGGCAAGGAAGTGCCCTCCCAGTTGGAAGGCAACGCGGAGAACCAGGCCGGCGTTGCTAAGGTGCTTTTTCTGGCCGACGTGCCGTCGGTCGGCTACGCGGTCTACAATGTTCAGCCGGCAGATTCCGCGCCGGCTGCGTCCAGTCCGCTGCAGGCGAGCGAGTCCGGGCTCGAGAACGAGCGCTATCGCATCAAGATCGACGAGAACGGCGATGTCTCCAGCATTTTCGACAAGAGACTCAATCGGGAGCTATTGTCCGCTCCCATTCGTTTGGCCATTCTCACGGACAACCCGCGCTACTGGCCTGCTTGGAACATGGACTTCGAAGACGAGCAGCGCCCGCCACGCACCTATATCGGCGGGCCGGCGCAGATTCGCGTGGTTGAAGATGGTCCCGTGCGCGTGGCCGTGGAGGTTTTGCGCGAAGGCGAGGACTCGAAGTTCGTCCAGACCATCCGCCTTTCCGCCGGCGACGCCGGCAATCGCGTGGAATTTGCCAACGCGATCGATTGGAAGGCCAGCAAGGCGAACTTGAAGGCGGTTTTCCCGCTAACGGCCTCGAACCCGAACGCAACTTACAACTGGGATATCGGAACCATCGAAAGGCCCAACGAGTTTGACCGTCAGTTTGAAGTGGCCTCGCATCGCTGGGTGGACCTCACGGACCAGGGCGGCTCTTACGGGGTCACCATCCTGACCGACGACAAGACCGCTTCCGACAAGCTGAATGACACCACGCTGCGCCTCACCTTGATGCGCACCCCGGGCACGCGCGGGGGCTACGAAGATCAGGGCACGCAAGACTGGGGCCACCACGACTTCGTCTTCGGCCTCGCCGCCCACGACGGAGACTGGCGCGAGGGCCAGACAGACTGGCAGGCTTATCGCCTCAATGAGCCGCTTAAGACGTTCGAGACTTCCGCCCACTCGGGAGTTCTTGGCAAGAGCTTTTCGCTGCTGAAAGTCAGTAACAGCCGCGTGAGGCTGATGGCTTTGAAGAGGGCTGAAGACAGCGACGAGGTGGTGGTCCGGTTGGTCGAGATTAGCGGTAAGCCGGAACCCGGCGTGGGAATTTCGTTTGCAGCGCCGGTGACGGCGGCTCGCGAATTGAACGGCCAGGAGCAACCAATCGGCGCTGCTACGGTTAAGGGCGGCGAGCTCCTTACATCTTTCACCGCCTACCAGCCGCGAACCTTTGCGGTGAAGCTGGCGAAGCCGCGCTCCGAGGTTGCCGGGCCGGTGTTGAAGCCGGTGACGCTCAGCTACGATGCTTCGGTGGCCACACGCGACGGCAAACCTGGTGAAGGTTGTTTTGATTGCGATTACAACCAGCCGGATTCCCAACAGGGCAAGGCCTTGCCGGCCGAGATGCTCCCTGCTGAGGTGCCTTACGCAGGCATACGATTTCATCTGGCTCCGGCCGGCAGCGGAAATCCCGACGCCGTGACAGCGCGCGGCCAAACGGTCCGTTTGCCGTTGGGCCACTTCAACCGCCTTTATCTTTTGGCTGCGTCCTATGATGGCGACCAAACCGCGGCGTTCAGCGTGGGCGGCAAATCCATTGACCTGAAGATCGAGGACTGGGGTGGTTTCATCGGGCAGTGGGACACGCGTACCTGGAACGAGAAGCAGTATGAAGTGCCCACGCCGCCGGAACCCGCTGCCGATGACCACAGTCCGCGCGCCGAAAGGGCGCGCCGCTTCCGCGCCTACGTCAAGGAGCATGGCCCGATCATGAGGACCATCGATGAGTACACGGGCCTCAAGCCCGGTTACATCAAGCGGGCGCCGGTGGCGTGGTTCGCCTCGCACAATCACGCTGACGATGGTTCCAACGAAGCATATTCGTATTCGTACCTGTTTGCCTACAAGGTTGATTTACCGCCAGGCGCCACAGACCTGACTCTGCCCAACAACCCGAGAATTCACATTCTGGCGGCCACTGTCGCGGATGAGCGTGCGCCCTTGCGTGCAGCGCAGCCGCTCTACGACACACTCGACCGCACCAATGTAGACATGAAGCGGTGGAACACGGGAATTGTGAGCAACGCGCAGCCGCCGCAGGAGGAAGACGAGTAACCCTCCCATTGGCGATTGACGATTTTCGATTGCCGATTGAAAACCACCGAATCTCTGTGGGCAATCATCAATCGACAGTCGGCAATTGGAAAGGGGGCGCCCCTACAACGCTGACATAGACATCCAGAACTTCACGGGCGATCTTGTCTTCTGAATAGCGGGCAATCCATTCGCGGCCTTTCGTTCGCGTTCCGCGCCGGCAGACCTCAACAATGCGCGCGGCGACTTCATCGGCGCGCGAGGAAACGAGGTAGCAGCCTTCCGTAGGCCCAATCAAGTCGTGAGAATCGCCCACGTCCACAGTGATTACCGGAATGTTTACGGCCATCGCTTCCTTCACTGCGTTGGGCGAGCCTTCACCGTAAGAGAGCAATACAAAGACGTCGGCGGCGTTGAAATAGAGCGGCATGCGTTCACGGGGCACGCAAACCACCTGCAGGATCTCAAGCTCAGGCACCTGCTCGCGCGCTAGCTTCACCGCTTCCTGCAGCAGGTCGAAGCGCTTGCGGGCTACGGATGAGTCGTAAGGAAACAGTACATATTTGCACCGGTCATCAAGTCCCAGAACGCGCCGGGCCTCGGCCCGATCCATCGGGCGAAAGAGGTCGAGGTCCACGCCGTTTGGGATTACCCGCGCGGAAGCGAGCCGCAGGTGCCGTTTCATGTGAGCGCTCTTCACGATCACTGCCGTCACGCACCGCGCCAGCGCGAAGCTCGAAAGCTGGTAGAAGAAACCAACCAGAGAATTGCGTCCCTTGCGGTCAAACCGGCCCAGCACGTCGTCGCCCATAAATGAGACGACAACCGGAACCCGCAACTGGAACCTTGCTACCAAGCCCGAAAGACCGAAATGCGCATGGATCAAGTCATAGCTTTTTGCGGCCAGGCGACGCCGCATTTCAACAATAGCTTTCCCGTAGTTGCCGTACGACTCCCGTCCGTTCATGAACAGCACGTCATATTCGACGCCGAGTGGCCGCAGAGACTCCATTTGCGCTTGCACGAAACTGCCCCAACCTGGGTCGTCTTTTGTAGGCCAGAGATTGGTGACCACCAGAACCCTGTAGCGCCGCAGAGACTCCCAAGGCTCTGAAGGGATGGTCACGATTCCGGGTTGGTGCGTGTCGTCCGAAGGCATGATAGATCGGTCGTTAGTGGTTGGCGCGAAGCGCCCTGTGCTGTTCACTTACCACTAGCCACTAACGGCCACTAACCATTGCTTTACTCCGCTTGCGCCAACCGCGCAGTTCGCTGACCGACAGGCAGAGTGCCGTAATCGCCAACCCGAGGATCAAGCTCTCCACGGGCACTTTGAATCGATTGTTATCTTCCGGCTCGAACAATGACGTAACCACGGCCGTGTAAAGGATGACGGTATTCATCAACAGCGCGCCAGGCGACCACAGAACTGGCCGCCAGCGCTTCAGGAATAGTGGTCCTACGAGAGCGAGGATGTACGCGTACTCGAACGGCAGATAGACATAGTTGAAGAAGCGCTCCCACCACGATGCCTGCCCAGCGAGCACCGCGCGCACACCCTTGCGGAGATCACCAAAGTTGCATCCGCGTGCATACACCGGCGGGCGCCAGAACACCTGCCAGGAACGCTTCACAGCCGCGAAATAAGCACTGGAATGAGCCGCAATGATGGGGAGCGAGATCCGCATGAAGAGCCGCGAAATCTGGGCGTCCGTCAGTCCCGTGGCTTTCAGCAACTCTGGCCTCGCCCGCCAAAAGGCATCCACATGTGTGTTTCGCAAACGAATCTCAATATCTTGGTTGCGAAGGTAAATGGCGGTGAGCTTCTGATATTTTGGCGACGCTTCTCCAAGATACGGACCTGAGTACTGGGTAAGGTGGTAGCCGGTCATGGTGGTGAGGGTGAACCAACCGAACCGGACGTAGTTTACCGTCGACCATCCTAAGACCAGGACGATGAATGATAGCAACGCTGGCAACGTAGCGCGCCATGTTGCGCGCAGCGCCCTGGAGTTCGGCGGCTTGATGCCGCCTTTGCCTTCCCTCCGTGACACTTCGAGGGGCGCTGTGAAGCCGCCACGTTCATCTTTCTCTCTAGCCCCGCCTGAGTGCGGCGTCAAGCCGCCGAACTCCAGGGCGCTGCGCGCAAGGATCACGACCCCAATCGCGATTAACGGAAGTAACTGGTACTCGGGCCGCGTGAGGCTCGCTAGCGAAAAGGCCAGGCTTGACAAGAATAGACTGCGAGCGAATCCTGTGCGCGCGGAGCAAGCCCTCACTGCAAAGTACGTTCCTAGGGTCACGAAAAGCGCCGCCAACATTTCCGTCAAGACCCTGGTTTCGAAGAGCACGGTGCTTGGATTCAGATTGTAGATCGCTGCCACCGCCAGCCCAATGCCGGTGTGGCCGGTGGTCCCTTTGAAGATGAGAAACAGCAGGACAGAAATCAGAATGCCGAAGGCGAGATGGCCGGCGAACACCCAGCGAGGCCTGTTGCCAGTGGCGGCCAGATACAGCGGAAAGAGCGGCATTCGAAAGCCGTTGTCCACTGAGAAGAACGTGCCTTGTGAGATGGCGCGTCCCAATCCCAGATATTCCCAACTGTCATTCGTATACGAAGGCGCGTACTTGAACCAGCGCACCATCGCCAGCAGGGTGGAGAGAATTACGGTGGCGACGATCGGGTAAAGCACGACGGAAGCTCTAGCAGTTCGTCGAAAAACCTTGCGGAACCGTGTCATTCCGAGCCCGTTCGCTCCTCCGCTGCGAACGGTCCTGAGCGCAGCGAAGGAGCTCAGGGTAAACTTTGCGAGGAATCTTGCTCTGAAACTAAAGGAAGTACGAGATTCCTCGTCGCCTTGGGCTCCTCGGAATGACAGTTTGGACGAGTTTTTCAACGAACTGTTAGGGAGGCGATCATCCGCTGGGCTGAAGGGTCGCAATTAATCCTGCTTTGAAAACACGAACTCGTTGTTGCCGTTTCTGTGAATCGGTTGCTTCAGCTTTCTCAGGCGGAAACCGCGGCCGCTGAAAAACCGGATAATCTCATCGGGTCTAGCGGCTTCATAAGGAAGGCCGCCGAGCCAATCCAGCCAGTCATATACAATGGACATGCCGCGCTGCCGGCGATACTCGCGGTAGCGCGCCGCCGGGTTCCGGAGTCGAAGAAGGTCTGCCACCACTCCCTTGGCGGCAAACAGCGGAACGAACAGGCCAACCACCAGCAGCCGGCCCGCAAGCCCGGTGTTGTAAATGCGCTTTACAGCTCTCCAGGCTTTCGAAATCCAACCTCGGTCGTTGTAGATCGCTACAAAGAGGGTTCCTCCCGGCGCCACAAGCGGCGTTACGGCTGCGAGCGCCTGCCAGAGCGCCCCGGTGTGGTGCAGAACTCCCCACGAGTACACGATGTCATAGCGGCCCAAAGTTGCGAGGTATTCCTGATCCAGTACGCTTCCCTGTTCGATCGTCCAGCTTTGCATTTCGGGCCGGTAGCGCCCTTTCAATTCCTCCGTGCAGGCCACACTCTCAAGATCGAAATCAAAGGAATGAATCCGGCCTGCCCCCAGGCGTGCCGCCGCAAGCGAAAAAAGCCCGCTACCGGAGCCCACATCAAGAAACGACCGGCCTTCCAGACGATCAGTTTCCAGCATTTCACGAAAGGACTTTTCCGCTTCTGCGATGCGCCCATCGTCGAGCACACCTAGGAATCCGCGCCAGTTTTGACCGAATGCGAAACGGCTTTCCTTCGTTGCCAGAGGTGCAGCCACTGCCATACTGCGATCAACCTCGCTCATCTCGCCGGTTGTGGACCGCAACAAATCACAAATTGATCCGTTCGAGTGTAACTCAAGATGGCGCGCTCTCCGCTAGTTGTGTGCTCTTGTGCCTGAGAAGCACGTATAGAGATCCGAAGACAAGCACGCAGGAGACCAGATAAACGATGGAAGTGGAAAGCGCGATGCCCGCCACTCCGTAGCGCTTCATCAAGACCCAGTTCAGGACGGCGTTCAGCACGGTGTTCACTGCCGCAATCAGCATCAGCACGCCATTGCGCTTCAGAGCGCTAATCAAGCGCACGGCCATGTTACCGGCCAAATAAAAGGGAACTTGAAGCGCCAGCCACGCTTCGGTGTGGCTTACCACGGTAGTGTCCATGGCAGTGAAGGCCCCTCGTTGAAACAGGATGCGCACCAGAGGCCGCGCGAACACAACCATCCCCGCAGTGATCGGCACCGTCACCAGAAAAATCAGCCCTGTGTACGTGCGCAAAGTGTGACGGCAGGCGTCCCAAGCACGCTTGGCTACCATGTCCGAAAAATAGGGCAGCGTTGCCGCGCCCAGCGGAATGGCGCCCACCACCACCAGGACGTTGACAATCTTGCGCGCGTAGCCGAGCGCGGCCACGCTCCCGGGCTGCAGCATGGCAGCCATGGCTTGATCGACCAGCTCGGTGGTGCCCATTAGCAGAGCGCCCGCCACCATGGGGATGTATTGGCCGATCACCTGGCGCAGCTTCGGATCAAGTCCATGCCAGCACGGCCTGAGGCTTACCCCGTGCGAGCGCGCCAGCACCACCAGGCTTGCAGCCTGCAGCGCGGTGCCCGTCACCGTGCCGGCAGCCAGCGAGTAAATGCCCCACCGCTTTCCGAACTCGATCAGGCAAAGCAGTCCGCCGATCGGGGGCAACACCGGCAACAGCGCCGGCATCGCGAAACGCTCGCCTACGTTGAGAAGAGCCGTTCCGTTTACGGTGACGGCGCTCATCACGATGAGAGGCAACATGAAGTACAGCAGCTTGCGAGTAAGCAGCAGCTTGGAAGAGCTAAAGCCTGAAGCCAGCCAGGGCAAGTAATAGGGCGCGAAGGCCGCGAGCAGCACAGCGATGGTCACCAGCAGTGCGAGGCTCCACACCAAAGCTCCCGAAAAAAGCCGTTGCGCCACTTCGGCTCCTTCTGACTCGCGAACCTCAACGAAAGTGGGGATGACAGCAACATCGAAAGACTTCGACACCAGGTTGACGATGAAGAGCGGCAGAACGTAGGCAGTGACATAGGCATCGAGAGCGTCGCTGCGTCCAAAATAATTTGCCACTACCAGCTCGCGTACGGTGGTCGCGGCCAGTACCACGCCCGAGAGGCCGGAAAGGATGGTGACAGCCCGGAAGATCTTGAGATTCACGGCTGACGTAACCGCCCCCAGACCACGCCCGAGGGGACCGGACATGGAGTTCGGTTTCACTTCAAGTGGCGATGCGTGAGGCATTCGATCTCAACAGATTGGTCTGGTCACTTGATCGTACCACGAGCCTTGGAAATGTAGGGGCGGCCCTCGTGGTCGCCCGAGGGCGGGCACAAGGAGCTTGTGTGAGACTCGCGCGACGCCTGCCGGGCAGTGGACCCCCGCTTACGCGGGAGTGACATCCTTGGATTTACGGTCTCCATTTCAACACAGTCATTCCCGCGAAAGCGGGAATCCACGAGTTCTCACACAAACTCACAAGGCCCGCCCCTACGTTGCAACGTTCTGGTTCGCCAGCAGCGGCTCGGCCGCGAACGGAGCGGACATCACGAATAGAAAGACCATCAGCACGGGTGTGGTGCCGAAGTTGAATTCAAAGAAACCTTCGGCGACGAAGGCCAGCCAGGCGGCGAAGGAGGCG